>NZ_JBQKUK010000020.1:0-78922 GCF_054968585.1 Marinobacter sp. G5_S1_61_S3
CTTGGGGCGGCGTACGGCGTAGTTCAGCGCGCCGGTGCCGTCCGGCGTGGGCATTTCGAAGGATTCCGTGGGCACGTTCTTGATCATGTCCGCAAACACTTTGAAGTTGGCTGCGCCCCGGGGGATGTCGATGTGGCTCGCCAGGGATCTGGGCTTGCCGGTATCCAGGCATTCCGCTTCCAGGAACTCGTCAAACCGTGCGTTGATGCCGTCGGCCACCTTGTGCAGGATGCCCGTGCGTTCCTCCAGCGTCATCTTGCCCCAAGGGCCACCCAGGGCCGATTTCGCGGCCTTGACGGCAGCATCCACCTCCTCCCGGCCGGCTTCGTGAACCTTACTGATCACCTGGCCGTTGGCTGGGTTGACGTTGTCAAAAAGCTTACCGCTGGCCGAACCAATGTACTGTCCGTTGATGTAGTGTTTTATGTCTTTCATTGCTGCTCATTCCCGTGAGGCCAGTGTTGGGTTAGGTCAATACCGTCAAGAACCGTTCGTTCAGTACCCGGTCGTGGTAGAAAATCGCTTTACCGAGATCTTCCGCTTTCCAGGTGATCGGTTTGTGGTCCGGGTAGGTGTAGTCACCACCACAGAACACTTCGTTGCGGTTGCCGGACGGATCGAAGAAATAGATGGTCTTGCCATGGGTCAAGCCATGACGGGTAGGACCGATATCAATGGAAGTATCAGTCATGGAGATCAGGTCCGCGGCCCGCAGGACGTCCTCCCAGGTTTCCAGGAAGAACGACGCATGGTGGAATTTTCCCGGTTCTTCATGGTGAATGAAGGCGATGTCGTGTTCCTTCATAGAGACGGTCAGAAACTGGGCGACGCGGGTACCTTCCGGGTCCAGAACCTGCTCGGCCAAGTGGAAGCCCAATACATTGACAAAAATGTCGTAGGTTGCGGCCAATTCCGGGCCGTAAAACAGGCAGTGATCGAAACGTACCGCTTTCATACCCTCAAGACCGCGTGGCCAGGCTTCTGGATTAACCTCGGTGACCCCCCATTTTCCGGTGTATAACTTGTCGGCATACAGCTCGAAGGCGTGCCCCGAGGGCACACTGAAACGAATCCGGCGACCACAGTCTTTCAGGTCACCCTCGGGAATCTGATCGACATCCACACCAAAGCTCACCAAGTCATTTTCAAGCTGGACCAGCGCCGCCTCATCAACCACCTTGAAGCCCATGAAGTCGCAGCCAGGCTCGTCTGCTTCGCGCAGGACCACGGAGAACTTGTCCACCTCGGACCAGGCCTTCAGATACACCCTCCCCAGGTCATCACGGTCGGTTTCGATCAGACCCATCAGGTCCGTGTAGTGTTTGACGGCTTCATCCATATCGAGAACACGGATCTGGACATGGCCGGGACGCATTACACCTTTTTTCATGACAGTTACCTCAACGCTGTTGTTTTTGTCTGCTTGCTTGTGAGACCGGGCTGCGATGGCGGCCGGCACTCGATGGTCAAATCAGTCAGGGGATACACCCGGCAGGCCAGGACTTCCCTTTTCTCCAAGGCTTCCGGCGGAACATGGACCTTGCTCATCTTTCCGCACTCGAACTCTCCTGCCAGAACCTGGATCTTGCAGTAGCCGCAGCCACCGCCCCGGCAGCCCACGGGCACGCACTTCATGCCCCGTTGTTCCATCGCCTTGAGCACACTCTGGCCGGCCTCGCATTCAAAAGACTTGCCGCTGCACCGCTCGGTTATCCGATAGACCTGAGCCATATCGCACCTCCGGTCAGATCTTCTTAAACAGGGCTGAACGCTGGGTTTCTTCCGCGCCGTCTGCCGCTGTCAGGAACTTTTCCATGAAGATGTCCCGCTCAAACAGCCGGCCCTGCATCAATGCGGTAATCGCCGCATCGATCATCGGCGGTGGTCCGCACAGATAGGCTTTGTGCTCAGCAAAACGACCATCGAAGTGTTCCCTGGCCGCATCGTGCACATAGCCCCGGAAGCCAGACCACTCACCGTCTTCGTCCGCCTGGCTCAACGCCGGCACGTAGGTGAAGTTGTCGTTGTCCCTGGCAAGGGCCTCGAACAGCTCACGGTTGTAGAGCTCGGCACGGTTACGGGCACCCTGGAACAGGGTGATCTGGCGGTCATCGCCCTGCTCCAGCAGGTCGATGATCATGGATTGCGGGCTGGAGAGACCGGAGCCGCCGGCAATGAAAATCAGGTTGCCGGGCTGCGAACTGCGCACGAAAAACTGGCCGTATGGACCTGACAGATGCAGTTGCTCACCCACGTTCAGTTGCTGGTGAATGTAGGTGGTTGCGGCACCGCCCTCGACCAGTCGCACATGAAGCTCTACCTCATCCGCCTTGCTCGGCGGATTGGCCAGGGAGAAGGCCCTCGGGCCATCAACGCCCGGCAGTTCGATATTGATGTACTGGCCGGCCTGGAAGGTCATCGGGCGGTCGAGCTTCAGGCGGATGCCCTTGATGGTCGGAGACAACTCGACGATGTCTGTGACGGTTGCGGTGTAGTCCTCCACCGGATAGCCCTCGAAGTCTTCGTCGACATCGATATCCGCCTCGATGGTGACGTCGCTTTCAACGGTGGCACAGCAGGCCAGCACCTTGCCTTCGTCCCGTTCCACATCCATCAGGGCAAAGGGCGAGGCATCGCCGATTTCAACATCGCCCTCGATGACCTGGACCTTGCAGGTGGCACAGGTGCCGTGGCCGCACGCAAAAGGCAGCCAGACACCCTGGCGCAAAGCGGCGGCCAGGATGGTCTGGCCATCCTCGACCTCAATCTGTTCACCAATGGGTTCGATAGTAACGGTGTGACTCATAGCGCTACCCTCAGAATCCGGCGCCGGCAAGGCCATTAAGGCCCGGCGTGGTTACCGTCAGCATGCTCTTGTGATCAATGCCATTGTCTTTGAGGCTGGCATCAACATCCGGCGTAAACGGTTCATCATTCAGCAGCCACTGCGCCTCCAGGAAGTCAGCGTTCGCTGAATCCGGATGGGATGCCGTAGCCGGTTTCAGGATCTCTTCAACCATGGCTTCGAAGGTCATGTCCGGTTGCACCAGCAGGGCAAACGGAGCACAGAACATCAGATGATTCGGCCAGAGTACATACAGCAACTGCATGCCGTTGAAGTTCTCGACCTTATCCCGTGGTTCAAACTTGTAGTCGTATAAAGCGTTAACACTCATGGTGGTCACCTTGTTGTTTTTGCGGGTAAATCACCCGGCGTCAGATGACACCGGGTAATCTCCGTATCAGGCCGCGTCCTGCTTGGACCCTTCAGCCTTGTCATCAGACGACTTGCCCTTGATGGACAACCAGCGTTTGTGGTCCGGCGAGCCGACATACTCGAAATTGTCCTCGCCAATGTTGATGTGGTAGTACTTCTGAACCACCGTCTCGACGTCGCCACCTTCACAGTTGCCCTGGTAGATCTGGTGTACCGGCAACCACGCCTGAACGTACTTCTCCGGCTCGTGCTTGAAGATGTCGCAGCAGGCTTCCGAGCAGAAGTGGTAACGCTCACCTTCGTAGTTCATCTGGCGGTGGCTGAGCTTGGTGGGCTCGCCCATCTCGGTAAACAGCGTCGGTACCTGGCATACCTGGCACAGTTGCGGCAGGGTGTTGTTGTAGAAGCGGCGGCCTTCAGCATGCTCTTTGGCCCAATGCTCGTAGCGCGGGCGGTAGTACTTGTCGAAAGTCTCCGGATACTTCTCGGACATCCAGTCCATTTCTTCCTTACCGGGAATCCAGGTATGGAAGTTGGTGGCCTGGCTGTACTGGTAGAACGTGCCCCATAGCTGATGGCTGATGTGGTGCTTGGCATCGTTGGCCACATCCTGATATTTGGGCGGGCGGATGCCGTAGCGCTCAAGGTCTTTGAAAAGGGCGCCGCCGTTTTGCTCGTAATACACTTCCCAGGCTTCCGACCAGGACATGACCTTGTTCGGCAGCATGTAGTCCATCATCATGCTGACTAGGCTCAGCAGGCGGAAACCGCGCCAGAACCACTTGTCGATCCAGCGCTGTACGATCGGCACATTGTCCTCATGCTGTTCGAGGATGAACTTGATCACTTCAAGGCCCAGGGTCATGTGCCGTGCTTCGTCGGACTGCGCCGAGAAACCAAAGGTGACGGTGGCCATGTCGCCGTTATAAGCAGCACCGGACATGAACGGAACGAACAAAAGGTTAGTCAGCACATACTCGAACGAGAACGAAATTGCAGTCAGAAACTCGAACGGACCGGCCGAACGGGCATCATCGAAGAACGACTTGGGTACGGACAGAAACCACACCCGGTCGTGCATGTAAGCCGCATCGTGCAGGCCATTAAAATGCTTGTTGTAATGGCTCATCGCATGCTGCTGGGTCTGTGAATGGCGCAGCTCGTCAATGGACTGCATCTGGCACGCTACCCTGGCTCCGGCGCCACTGAACTGGCGCCCCACCTTGGCGTAGCCCTGGAAAGCCGCGTGTTCCAGGGGCGACACACCGGTCAGGAACAGTTTCAGCGCATTCACATAACGGCCGTCCGAAATGTTCTGGTGGCCGTTGTTCTGGGCAAAGGCATCGAAAATGGCGTACAGCTTTTTCTCTTTTTCAGCCTGGTACTTCCAGTAGGCGTCCATGGTCAGACGGAACGGATCTTCCCATTGGGACCAGTCGGTAATCTTGATACCTTCAAAATCCTCGTCCGGAAAAATGTCCTTCTTCTTTTGATAGGTTGGTTCCCAGGCCATGTCCCGGGTCAGGTACTGGTACTTGTCCTTGAGATTCAGCTTCTTGTTTTTAACAGCCATGATAAGTCTCCCAATTAGGTCCACTGAAGAATGAAGTGGTCGTCGTCTTCGTCGACATTGCCGCCGATGCTGATCACGTCGATGAGCATTTCCTGAACATCCCATTCGCGACCGAGCTTCTCTTCCATCGTTTCCCGGTTAATCACCAGTCGCTTCTCGGCCTGGATCCGGATCATTGCCGGCTGGTGCTGAACTTCCGCTTCCGGATTGTCTTCGGCGATGGCTTCCACCAAGTAGCGGGCGTTGTCGTTGTCCTGAAAGGCAATAAATACGAGCTGGCTCATGCGGATACTCCCTGGCTCTGCAGCTGGAATTTCTTGAGACGGGTGGAGAGTTGAGCCCGGGTTTCATCCAGGGCCTCAATGCCGGTGCTGGCCTCGGCCAGGGGCTTGAGTGCGCCGTACACCTGAGGTTCCCACTGATCGATCCAGGCCTGGAGCTGTTCGCGGTTGGCGTCGCTTTCCGCCGCCACAACCTTGATCATGGCGTTGGTCCAGCGCAGGGATTCCTTGTACCAGTCCCGCATGAATTCGGTGAGCATGGAGACATCTTCGGCATCCTGCTCGCCCAGCCACTGGTCCATCCTCTCGTACACCAGTGGAAACAGCAGGCCATCCACCAGCACGTTCTGGACCAGCGTCAACTCGAACCAGTCATCCACCACCAGGGTGTCTTCCACCAGCTTGCGCATTGGCTGCCACAGCTCGTCATCCATCCAGTAGCACTTGGATTCGTCCAGTGCTGCACCGGTACTGCCATCCAGCATCAGGGCAATTCGAGACAGGTACTGGCCAATGCCCAGGCGATCCATGGCGGTATATATGTGCATCTGCGAGACCGTCGTGGCGTTAACATCGCCCGCGATCTTGCTGTTGTTCATGTTGGCACCCAGCTCCACGTGGCGCAGAGGCACCAGCAACCTCAGGATCTGCTTCTGAGTGGCTTCGGGAAGTCGGGTCAGCAGGTTGCGCTTTTCGCAGAACCCGAAACTAGTCTCCGCGGCCTCCTGCATCTTGGCCCTGTTGCCAACGTAGGCGCCGTAGTAGAACTGGCGGGGATCGGTGACGGCGTACCAGTCTTCCATGCGGATCGCCGTGCGTGTGGGATCGTTCAGCGTGTGCTTTGAATCCCACAGCGGACGGTAGTGAAAGTTGGTTTTAGCTTCCAAGTCATAGCTGGCTTCCTGGTAGCGGGACGCCGGCTTGTTGCCGAAGCGACGGGCGATGTGCCCGTATGTCTGGCGGATGGGTTCCACCGAATTGGTTTTGATCTCAATGCTCATATCAACTTACCGTTTGTTGTTTTGAGTGGATGATCGATTTGGCGACGTTCAGCGGTGACCCTTCTCGCCGAAACGCCACTTGACCATGTCCGCATCAATCTCGCGGATCATGTCGGAATCCATGTGAACGACATTGTTGTGCTTGCAGAAGATCTCGAACGCTTCGCGGGGAAGGACAAGCTCAACAAACAGTTCGGGATGTCCGATGGCAAAATCGAACTCTACGAATCTGTCCTTTGGCCCGCTTCGGACCCGGATGTAGCGGGTCAGCTCGTCGAAGCTTTTTGCATGCTCAGTCATCGTTGGCACCCTTGTGTTTGTTATGGGTTGCCATGGCTGGAGCAACGGCTGTGCCAAGCATCGAAACCTACCATCAATAAAAACCCAAGCTTCTGTTTTAAAAGACTTTATATTGAGACGCGGACACTGAAGCAGCGTGAATTATCGGAGGGGAGATCAGGAAGCGAGACGAATTTTTTCACCATTTGATCAACATGAAATCGTGAACTGAGCAAATGCTCAGCTCACTAGCCAACAGCGACTTTGGCCCGAAATTTCATCATTTGATTGATTTTTGCCAAGGTTCGGGTGTTATATAAAATAAGGCGGCGTTCGGCTGCCTTCGCACTGGACGACCTTTCCAGGGTGCGACCCCATACAATTACAAACGGGGCTCCTGAGTATGGCTATTACCTACAAACCACAATTGCAATATGTGGATTTTCAGGATCTTACGGAACAGATCCGGTTCCAGAGCACGGAAGGCAAAATCTGGTTTGGCGAGCAGCGCATGCTACTGATGCAAGTCAGTGCCATGGCCGCCTTTCGGCGCGAAATGGTGAATACCATGGGTATTGAGCGTGCGAAGGGTTTTCTCCTGCGCCTGGGATACCAGTCCGGGCTGAAAGATGCAGAACTGGCCCGGAAGCTTCGCCCGCACTGCAGTGAACTCGACATCTTTCTTGCCGGCCCCCAACTGCATTCGCTAAAGGGCATGGTCAAAGTCGTTCCCATGGAGATCGACATTGATCACGACTCCGGCGACTTCTATGGCGAGCTGGAATGGGTCGATTCGTTTGAAGTGGATATCTGCCAGACAGAACTTGGGCAGATGGATGAACCGGTCTGTTGGTCACTGCTTGGATACGCCTGCGCCTATACCTCCTCGTTTATGGGCCGGGAAATCATCTTTCGCGAGGTCAGCTGCCGTGGCTGTGGTGACGAAAAATGCATGATCGTGGGCAAGCCTGCTGAGGAATGGGAAGACGCCGCCGAATTTGCCCAGTACTTCAAGGCAGACACCATCATGGAAGAACTGTATGACCTCCAGAGTCAGGTCAGTTCTTTACGCAGCAGCCTCGAAAAGCAGGAGGGGCAGTATTACGGCATAGGCCAGTCCGCCTCTTACAACAAGGTTTGCAAGATGATCGACAAGGCCGCTCTGGGTAAAGTGTCGGTCCTATTGCTCGGCGAAACCGGCGTAGGTAAGGAAGTGATTGCCCGCAGCGTTCACCTTCGCAGTGAAAGAGCCGAACAACCCTTTATCGCGGTCAACTGCGCCGCTATTCCCCCGGACCTGATCGAAGCGGAACTGTTTGGCGTGGAAAAAGGTGCCTACACCGGTGCCAACCAGTCCCGACCGGGCCGGTTTGAGCGGGCCAACACCGGCACCATTTTTCTCGACGAGGTGGTTGAGCTCACCCCCCGGGCTCAGGCCACGCTGCTGAGGGTGCTGCAGGAAGGGGAACTGGAGCGCGTGGGTGATAACCGCACACGGGCTGTCGATGTCAGGGTTATTGCGGCCACTAATGAAAGCCTGGAAAAAGCCGTGGAAGAGGGTCGTTTCCGCTCTGATCTGTTTTATCGCCTCAATGTCTTCCCCGTGAAAATTCCGCCGCTCAGGGAACGGCTGGAAGACCTGCCGCTGCTGGCCGAACATTTCCTCAATAAATTCCACTCTGAGTATAACAAGCGCACGCTCGGGCTCTCCGACAAGGCCCTTGAACTCTGCCTGCACTATCATTGGCCGGGAAATATCCGGGAGCTTGAAAACGTTATCGAGCGCGGCGTCATCCTGACTGACAACAATGAGTCCATCAGCCGCGAATCCCTTTTTGCAGGTATTCCCGAGCCGCAACCTAGTCAGCCACAGGGTATTGTCGACAGTCACGGACAACTTGTCGAAAAAACCTCTGAGACCTCCAAAGGCGACTGGGCCAGTCAGATACTGGGCAGTGGTATCGGCCTTGACGATGTCGAGGAAACATTAATGCGGCGTGCCATGGAAGAGGCTAACCAGAATGTTTCCGGCGCGGCTCGTATCCTCGGACTGACCCGTCCCGCTCTCGCCTACCGGCTCAAAAAGTCCGGTATTCTAGCCGAAAGCTGAACAACAACCGGCGCAGTTAGGACAGGGACGTCCACGGTTCGCTTTGCGGTTTGACGATATCAATAAGTACATCACTCATTTCATCATTTGATAAAAAACAATCCTCTTAATTGTCCCACCCAGCTTCCCTCACACTTCTTAAAATACCCATTTTATATATAAATACATATAGTTAGAGCATACAAGTCGTGCATGGCACACGCGTTGCTAAATCACCGTCAGTCGCGTTATCCACAAAAACAAAGACGGTGACATAAAATGCGAAATGCCTCCCTGCGCACATGGCGCACTACCGGCACAGCCGTATCGTTGGCCGGATTGTCTTCGGTTCTGTTAACGGGTTGCGAAGCGCCCCTGGATCTTGGCGCGGTTCGGGATCATTCGGTGCAAGCCGTTAAACGTACCGACTTCTATCAAGCCATTGCTCGCAATGACGAGGTTATCGTGCTGACTGGCAACAATGGTGTTGTGTTGGTCAGCTCAGACAACGGAGAAAGCTGGAAACGGCAGACGCCAACGTCGGAAAGCTTCCTGGCGTTAGATGTTTGCCCGGACAACAGCTTCATTGCGCTGACGTTTGACAACGAAATCTGGCATGGCGACACCAACGGAGACAACTGGACAGCCCACTCCCTGCCCAGCCAGGAACAGATGATGACCGCCGCTTGCGCTCCGGACGGCAACTGGTGGGCAGCAGGTGCCTTCACCACTATTCAGGGCAGCACCGACCAGGGTGAGACCTGGACCGAGACCTCACTCAACGAAGACGCTATCCTCAACAACCTTCAGTTCATCAACGCCGACCATGCTTTCATCACCGGCGAATATGGCCTGGTACTCAAAACCACAGACGGCGGCGAAAACTGGGACTATGCCGGCTACCTTCCAGACGAATTCTACGCCCATTCCAGCTACTTCCGTTCAGACAATGAAGGTTGGGTTGGCGGACTGAACGGTTTCATCTACCACACCACCGACGGCGGAGAGAACTGGGAGAAATCCCCCACCGGCATCAACGCTCCAATTTTCGGTTTCGTTGCCGGCCCTTCAGGGTTATACGCCCTGGCGGATAACGCCACCGTAATGCAGCAGACAGGTCAATCCTGGCAGAAGATCTCTGCGTCCGACCAACCCCTGTATCTGCGTACCGGCCTGATTCTCCCCAACCACCGACTACTCGCCGCTGGTGGCCGTGGCCTGCTGCTGAACCTTGAAACTCCCGTGGCCCACTCGGCCAGCACTGACTGAGGAAATCCGCCATGCCTGGATTGCATCGATTCACCCATCTCCTGCATTCGCTGGAGCTATGGATCTTCAACAACCCGCGCAAGGTATTGAGCGTGATCGCCATCCTCACACTGGCGTTCGCCCTGCGTATCCCCGGGCTGAAAATCTACACCGACTTCGCCGACCTGTTGCCGCAGCAACATTCCTATATCGAACTGCACAACAGCATCAAGGACAGCTTCGGCGGCGCCAATGTCCTTGCGGTGGGCATCGAATTCGAAGACGGCGACATCTTTACCAACGAGAATCTCGCCAAGATCGACCGAATCACCCAGGCCGTCGACAACCTACCAGGGGTGAACCACAACCTTGTGTCCAGCGTGACTCACCGGAATTCCCGCAAGATCTGGCTGACGGAAGTCGGCAGCATCAACTCGGAACCCTACTACGACTCCACCTCCGGCGAGTACTCACGGGAAGCACTGGCTGCCATGAAAGCCGATGTGGCGGCCAACCCACGGGTGTACGGCCCCCTTGTGTCTCCAGATATGAAAATGGCCCTGGTCAAGGCGCAACTGATTGAAGGCAAGCTGGATTACGAAAAGACGTTTGCACAGTTACAACAGCTGCGTGAAGCGGAGGAAAGTGCAGGAGTCAAGATCTACGCCACGGGACAGCCAGTCCTGGTGGGGTGGGCCTACACGTATATGGAACAGATCCTCCAGATATTCATTTTCACCGTAATCACCATGCTGGCCTTGCTCGTTTTCCATTTCCGCAAAGCCTACGGTGTGCTGATCCCCCTTGGTGGCGTTTTGGTCTCCACGATCTGGGGGCTTGGGATCATCAGTCTGCTCGGTTACAACCTGGACCCGCTCGGGCTGGTGATCCCCTTTTTGATTGCAGCCAGGGCGATGAGCCATGGCGTGCAACTTGTTGAACGCTACTACGCGGAAACCCGCGAACTGGGTAGTGGTCCCAAAGCCGCAAAAGCGACCTTTGACAGCCTGTTCCGTCCTGGTTCCTTGGGTGTTGTGTCGGATGCTATTGGCCTGTCGCTCATTGCCATCGGGTCCATTCCGTTGAATACCCATCTGGGCATCTATGCTTCCCTTTGGGCGATTACTGTTGTGTTCACGGTCTTGATTGGCGTGCCACTGCTGTTATCCATTCTGCCCACACCCAAAGATCCAAACCTGCGCGAAACCGCCCTGCGCCATATCGGCGCCAGTTGCTCACGCACGGTTGCTCGGCCGGGTGCGGCAAAAGTGGTGCTGAGTGTCGCGGCACTGGCGATGGTCGCAGGACTATTGGCGGCGTCCAACGTGCAGATTGGCGACTCGGAGCCGGGCTCCCCCATCCTCTATCCCGACCATGACTACAACGTCTCTTCCCGTGTGGTGAATGATCGCTTCCCGGGCTCCGAGGAGCTCTACATCGTGGCGGAAACCGAAGAGAAAGGGGGCCTGAAACGTCCAGAGGTACTGGCGGCCCTTTCTGACCTGCAGTCCCACATGCTGAAGGACCCGGAAGTGGGCGGTAGCAAAGGCCTTCCCGACCTCGTCAAGCAGGTTAACCGCCTGATGCACAACGACGATCCCCGCTGGTACCAGATTCCTCACGATGCCGGCTATGTCGGCGGGCTGATGTTTACTTACATGGCCTCCAGCCCGATTCCCGGGGCCCTTGATGAATTCAACGATACCGACGACCGCATTGCCAATCTGGTGTTCTATTACAAGGACCGCCAGGGCGAAACCATCCGCCGTGCCATTCACATGGCCAAGGAGTGGATCGCGGAGAACGGTGACCGCGTTGAGGGCCTGACCATCAAACTGGCGGGGGGCACCCTTGGTGTTGCTGCCGCAATGAACGAATCAGCCTTTGAAACCAATGTCATTGTTCTGCCATTGGTTTTCCTGCTGATCTTTGCCTTCGTCATGCTGTTCTACACCTCATTGCATGCCGGGCTGATGATGCTGTTGGCGATGATTTTCGCAACCACCCTCACCTACGCCTATATGGGCCTCAATGCGCTCAATATCGACATCAATACCGTGCCGGTGATTGCCGTGGGCATCGGCGTCGGCATCGATTATTCCATCTACATGATGGACCGGATACGGGAAGAAATGGCCCGGCTTGGCAACCTGCGGGACGCCGTCAGACGAGCCATCTCCACCACCGGCATGGCCATCAGTTTCACAGCCCTGACGTTGATGGCGGGCATCGTCATGTGGGTCATCTTCTCAGACCTTAGATTCCAGTCCGATGCGGCATTGCTGCTGTGCGTCATGATCGTGATCAACGGTATCGCAGCCATGCTCCTGGTGCCTTCCTGGGTACTGGTCTTCAAACCCCGCTTTGTTACCAATGTCTACGCCGACGAAGACGGCATTCTCCATGCTGATCGTCACCCAGCAACACCATCTCCATCGTCTGGTCCCTCACGGGAACAGCAGGATGGGTTTGTGCCGGGAGAGCCGTACCGGGTCTGACCCTGGTACCAAACTTCCATAAACCTGAAATGAGGACATGCCATGCAAACAACAATAAAAGGCCTGAGGTTCTGGTGCTGCACCCTCGCGGGTAGTGCCACCCTGGCGCTGTTAACGACGACTAACACCGTGGCGGCTGAAGACACCCGCGTTAATGGTTATGTTGAGAACGCAACGTACGGGCGGGAAGGTGTAGGCCTTTCCAAATTCCGCAACACACTGCAACTGGAAATGGAAAAAGGGGCGGGGGATATTGGCATCCTCAGCAACGTAAGATTCAATGCGACCCTTCGTGCCAGTTACGATGGGGTGTACGACCTCAATGACGATGAATATGGACGTAATGCCGGCGGCCCTGTTCAGTTGCAGGGCACACAAGGTTATGTCCCTCACGGCGGCGGTATAGCGCCTACCCCTTTCTTCGGCTTTGACACCAATCAAAACCCGAATGACGGCATGGTCGTCCTGGGCGAACACCTGCACGGGCAGGACAACGGTGTCGCCTTCGGTGTTCCGGTCCGCCCCTGTGATGAAGATGGCCGCGGTTGTATTGACGGCTATCTGGACAAAGATACCAATGACCTGCGCTACCAGGAGTTCAATGATCGTGCCGACGTCATTCGCGAACTCTACGCCGATTTCAACATCAATTTCGACAACGGCAACATTCTCAGCACCCGCCTCGGTAAGCAACAGGTGATCTGGGGCAGGACGGACCTGTTCCGGGTGCTGGATGTGATCAACCCGGTGGATTTCTCCCGTAACAACATCTACGACGAACTGGAAGATATCCGGATTCCCATGTGGATCCTGCGTACCGACTACCGCATGGGGCCCACCGAGGTATTTGACGGCCTGGCCTTCGACGACCTGAACTTCCAGGTGGTGTGGAACTTCGACAAGTTTCGTCCCCACGATATTGGCCAATGCGGACAGCCAAACGTCATTCTTGATGCGGGATGTTTTTTCCGCGGGATGCATAACCTCTGGGAGAACGGCGGTACCGTCGCCAACTTCGCAGGCGCCACTCCGGATGGCGGCTTCGCCACCGACTTCGGCCCCGGCCAGATTGGTATCCGCAAGGCCCATATGCCGAGCTGGAGCCTTTCGAACACACAACTGGGCCTGAAGATGGAAGGCGTCTATGGTGATCTGGGCTTCTCGCTGAACGCGCTGACCTACCGATCTCAGCTACCGTCTCTACGGGGAGGAATCCCCGCACAGAATGCGTTCGACGGCACCACCGATGTCTATCCGGGCCTGATCGCATTCGATATTCACTTCCCTCGCGTCAATCTGGTCGGTGGCTCGCTGGACTACTATTCCCAGGGTATCGATACCGTATTTCGGGTTGAAACGGCCTACACCTCAGGTGAGGAATTCGCCAACACTCTCCGCAAAGAACTCTACTCCGAGTCCGATGTGCTTCGTTACGTGTTCGGTGCCGACAAGAACATCTTTATCCCGGCTCTGAATGAAAGTCAGGCCTTCCTGTTCTCCGGCCAGATTTTTGGCCAGCACATCCTGGATCACGAACGCGAAGAGAGAACCTATGGCGAAGCAGGCATTCCAGACTGGGAGCACAACTGGACGGCCACACTGCTGATCCAGGGCTTCTATATGAACGGTCGTCTGACTCCGAAAATCATCACCGCTCATGACTTCCGGGCCCAGGCCACGGCGATTGCTCCCTCGGTTGACTGGCTGGTCAACGACAACTTCAAACTGACCCTGGGCGGCAATTTCAAAGTTGGCGACGGCGCACGCAAGTTTGATGACTGCCGTTCTTGCAACCCCTGGGATCCGTTCACGCAAACACCGGGAGTAGCCAACCACCAACCGGGTGAGTCCGCAGGGCTTTCGAGTTACGAGCCCCTCGGTCGATTCAAATCCGGCCCCATTGGTATGGCCCAGAAAGAAGATGAAATTCAGCTGACTGCCCGTTACAGCTTCTGATAAAAGAGGAAACACCATGAAAACAAAATTGCATAGATCCCTGTTTGGCGGCCTGGTTATTGGCCTGACGGCGATCGCTTTTTCCGCCAGCACTATCGCCAGCGACGCAGTCATCAATGAGTCGTTCCACCCCTACAACGATGGGACACCAAGCCATGATGGCCTCAATGCCGGCATGACCCTGGATCAGTCCAATGTGGAGCAGTTCAAAGACATTGTCGATCCGGCCTTCTACACGTTTATCAAAAACGGCTGGACCTCCATGACGGTTGGAGAAACCACATCGTTCGACCTCCATCCCGCCTACGTGGAAGCCACCCGGAAGTCACTGGGTGAGGTTTCCCTTGGTAGCCAAGTCGGCGAAATCAATGGATGGAATGCCGGCCGCCCGTTCCCACAGGAGCCGAGTGCGGATGACCCCCGTGCCGGCGAAAAACTGGCCTGGAACTACAAGTACGGCTACAACTGGGGTGACAGCGCTGCGATCTATCCCTTCTACTGGAAATACCGCGACATGGATTCGGGAAAGGTAGAACGGACTATCAAGTTCAATTTCCACTTCCTGAACTATATGGGCCGGGTTATTCAGGAACCTACCCCTGAAATCACTCCTAATCCGTCTGAACTGTTCCGCGCCATTTACGTTCAGGTGCTGGACCCTGCAGATGTTCGCAATACCCAACTGCTGATTCATCGTGCTTCTGACGATCTCAAGCGGGACAATTCATGGCTCTACCTCGGCTTTCAACGCCGTGTTCGACGTCTGGCAACCGGGCAGGTAACTGATGCTTTCCTGGGGTCGGACCTGATGATCGAGGACTTCGAGGGCTACAACGGTCGCATCTCTGACATGAACTGGACCTATAAAGGCACCCGCTACATGTTGATGCCATTCTACAACCACAACGATATGAAACTGGACGCGGAAACCCATGAGGACAATGACGGCTATCAGGTTGTCGCCTTCAACGGCCAGGGTGGATGCTTCCCGGACATTACCTGGCAACTCCGCAAAGTTTACGAAGTGGAATCCGTGCCAGTTGATGAAAGCCACCCGCTTTCAAAACGGGTTCATTACATGGATGCCCAGACCTTTACCATCCCCCGAACAATATCCTATGACCGCAAGGGCAGCCTGTGGAAAACTTTCACTATTGGACAGGCTCATCCTGATCATCACTTACCCAAGAATAAGGGTACGGGGGTGTCTATCGACGACAGCTTCAGCATGATCGATGTACAAGCCAGCCACTGCACAACAGGCCAGTTCAAGGGCCAGGTCGACCCTGAATTGTCACGCCCCAGTATGTTCAACGTACAGCATCTCCGCGCAACCGGCAGTTAAGGCTGGTGTACCCCTTGGGCCCGTATTATCGGGCCCTTTTTTATTCATTAAAGATGGCTCATCAGCGCCCGGATGCGACGATTGTCGGGGAACCGGCCCAGCAAAGACGCGATCACCTCACGGGCCTTATCCTTCTGGCCCAGCTGATACAGTGCCACCGCGTAGCGGTAACCGAACAACCATTGCTCCGGGGCAAGCTCAGCGGCCTGCTCCAGATTTTCCAGGGCTGCTGGGTAGTCCTCCAGCTTCAGGTTTATCAAGCCACGCAGGTGAACCAGCTGCGCCTCACCCGGCGATGCCTCCAGCGTTGAGTCAATCAACTGGATCGCTTCACGGTTACGACCTCCAGAGCGGAGAACATCCGTTAGCTGAATGGCTGCCGGGACATAACCACGGTCTTTCTCCAGGGCACGGTCTAACGTCTTTTCGGCCTTGTAGATCATGTCGTTCGCCAATAGGTAGCGGGCCTTCAGGACAAGGCCCGAGGGAAGGTCTGACTGAACATCCAGGAAGTGCTCGTATTCGTTCCGGGCATTTTTCCAGGCCCCTGAATCCAGGGTTTGACCCAGCCTCACCAGCGTTTCGAAGGCTGCGATGCGTACCGCAAGGGATGGATCATTAAGGCCGACTACCGCCAATTTCAGGGCCTGATCTTCGGCCCCATGGCGCAGCACTCTGTAGGCACTCTCACGAATCACCGCATGTTTGCTCCGGAGCAGTTCCGCGACAAGTGATGGTTTGTTCCGGGCCAGCGCTTCACCCCATCGCTCCAACAGCGTAGCCCGGCGTAGTGCCGGTTTGTCAGAGTCTGTGAGGTAAGCCGTCACCTCTGCTATGTCCTGCTGCTGAACGTGATACCAGGTATCAGTCTCATAGAGTTCCGGGAACCAGCCACCCACTGTGGCTACTGACCAGTCGCGCTCCTTGTCAGAGTGGCACGCCAGGCACACATCCGGGCTACCACTAGCTTTTGAGACATCCGGCCGCGGCACCATGAAGCTGTGTTCACGGCGGTCATCAATCTTCATGAAGGTGGTTTCTGGCATGTGGCAGTTCACACACAGGGCCCCGCCGCTGTCTTCAGGATGATGGTGATGCTCCGGCGTATCAAAATCGCCGGCATCGTGGCACTGCGCGCAGACGGCGTTTCCCTCTGCTTTAAGTTCCCCGCTGTGGGGGTTGTGACAGTCGCTGCATACCACGCCGGCCTGAAACATTCTGCTTTGCTCAAAGGAGCCCAGCACAAACACTTCTTCCCGCACCCGGCCATCGGAATAATACAGCGGCTGCTCTGGCCGGCTCAGGCTATACTGGTCATGGACCTGGCCGCCCTTAGTGTCGGCCAGACTGGTCCTTAACGAGTGGCAACGCCCGCAGGTAGTCACCTGCGCATCACTGGATGATTTTCCCGTGTGTCGTGGCGGGCGGCCACCTTCACTGACCAGCCAGGCTCCCATCGCCGCCAGATCGACGCCGGCGCCGAGGGACCTGTCCTGGTGCTTGGCTTCGGCGTGTGCCTGTGCCGTTTCATGACAGGCAGTGCAGCTCACTGCAACGTGATCCCAGGTGGTATTGTAAGTATCGCTTTGCGTATCGTAGTTGCGCTCTAGCCCAGTGGAGTGGCAATCCGCGCACTGGTTGTTCCAGCTCTGGTAGATGCCGGTCCAGTGCATGGCATCTCCGGGATGGTTTTCACCCGCTTGATCCAGCCTGAACCAGCGCTGACCACCTTCGGGCTCGTCCCGGGAATCCCAGGCAATATTGAACGCCTGGAGCCTGCCATTACCGATATCGATCAGATACTGTTGTAACGGATAAACACCGAAGGTATATCGCACCGTCCATTGCTTTGTTTTCCTGCCTTCAGTGGTATGGATAACGTAGGTATTTTCAGTGCGGCTGAACCGGACCTCAAGATCGTCGTCGCTGTAGGTCGCCCCGGAGAAATCGCCTGATACAGAACCTGGGCTGGCAGGCGCCATCGCCGCCGCATGTTGCGACTCACTCCATTGTTCCACTTCATCTGCATGACAACCGGCGCAATCTGCCGGTTTAGCGACAACACCTGCGCTTGTTAATACCAGACAAAAGAACACCGACAAACACCGGTCAGGGTTAATCATATCGTTCAATCTCGCGTCGTGAACGTCGGGTATTTACCAGATGCTTAATTGATTATCGCGTCTGGATCGCCTTATTGGCTTCCGTTGCCTTTGTCCTGCAAGGCCCGAGCTGAGACCCACTACAGCTGGCCTGTCCATTGCTTATAATACTCAACAAAACGGATGGAAATTCCGAACAGAGCATACAAAAACAACGATATTGCGCTATGAAGAAAGACGACGTTCCCTTTTCCCACAACATCGGCGTTCAGTCCTCCGATTTTGAGGAAGCCCGTTGCTTTATCAACTCCCGCATCGATGATCGGGAAGTGTCACCGCTGTCCGCTAGTGGGAGCGCTAACAATCTGCTGACCTGCCAACCACTGGGGGGCTCTACTCTCTTTGGTGCTCAATGGTCGGAGAAAGTCCATGTCCAGTCGGATGCACAGTCAACCTTCCATGCAATACTGGTATTGTCAGGTCGCATTCACTGCAACGCACTGAACCAGGATATTCCCCCCAACAGTTTGCTTTTAATCGCGCCGGGGAAGCTCGCAGATCTGGTCTGGGAAAAATCCACCAGATCCGTCGTTATAAACCTCTCCAAACAAACGTTGATTGACAACCTGGGCGTTCCAAGCCTCGAACTCCTGCGGGACGACACGACCCTTGTGTCTGGAAACCACCAGGATGCTCAGTTGCTTAAAAACGGCATTGAGTGCCTGGCAGCGCAGCACCAGATTTATCAGGGAAACATCGGGGTTTCAGTTCAAAAACAATGGGAGAGTCTCCTGGTAGCTCAGTTATCAGATCAACTCCACCGGCCTGGAACCGAAAACCTGAATATTCTGCCAGCGCGTATCCGGCTCGCAACAGACTGGATTCTGGCGAATATTCGGGAACCCATATCAGTATGCGATTTGCTTCGTGTTACCGGAGCCAGAAGGCGCTCCCTTGAGTCCGGTTTTCGAACCTACCTGAACACCACGCCTGCTAAATTCATTCTTCGTCATAAGCTCAAAGGTGTAAGGGAAACGCTCCTGTCGGACCCGGATATCAACATCGGCGATGCTGCGTTCTCCTACGGTTTCAATCACCTCAGCCATTTCACATGCAAGTACCAGGAGGCCTTCGGCGAGCTGCCTTCGGAAACCGTGCGGCAGCGCCGAAATGCGCACTTCGTGTTGCCTAAAAAGGCCCGGTCCAGGACGGTATAGGCCGGGCAAGACGCTTTCATGTTCAGAAAGACAAGCTAAAGCCCACCGCATAGTTGCTTGGCAGAGTGTCGTACTGACCGGTCTCGGCCCAGACTTTCATCTGCGGTGCCACTCGCTGTTCCACCTTGAGGGTGTAAACGCTCTCATCTGCAGCGTTATAGTCATGGTTCTTTTCCTTGTACCCAATCGCAACACCCGCCCCACTACTCGCAACGTAGTTGGCCGATATACCGTAAGAGTCATAGTCTGCCTTACCATCAGGCGCCAGGGGGTATGGTGAGTTGGAGTTGTGTTCCCAAACCGCGCCCAGTGTCAGGCCCCCAAGGCTGTAGCTAGCTCCGGCGGCGGAGATCTGGTAATCGTCGGTGGCGAATGGTGGCAGTTGTTCCTGCATCAACATCGTTGTTCCAACCGCAAAATTAAGATTCTCACTCTTGTGAACCAGGCGAATTGCTCTACCGTCCACATCCTGATCGTTGCTGTCATTCAGCGTAATTGCCGCCACTACCAGTTTGGTCTTCATTAACCAGGGTGTGTGATAGGCAAATGTCCCGGATGTCCTGTCCGGCTGGGCAAAAATTCCGTCAGGGTGGAGATCAGCGTGGGGCTCGTTGAATTCGTAATGATTGATGGGGCTATAGATGTCTACCCACTGCCCACTCGTTCCGCGCGGCGCCACTACAAACATGCCGTAACGGGTCGGTAGCCAGAACTTTGCTTCTTTGACATGTACCTCCGCTTCTCCTCCCGGATTGCGGCTATCAGCATCGTTGGCGGCCGCGGCCAGATCCACCTCAACTGCATAGTTCAGGTTCAGCCCCTTGTCGATGACCGCCTTGCCCCTCAATCCCAGCTCCAGTTCAAAAGCCTCAGCCTCGGCATCAGCACCTTCAATTTTCAGGGCACCGGCGCTCAGATAGCCGTACGCCTCCGGTTGCTCCAGCTCTACCGCTATTGCGGGGGTCGCGACAGCGGCGGAAACCGCAGCTGCCAAAACAGTTTTACGGATTGTCATACTAGTTCTCCTGCTTGTTTTTGCGGGGCGCGGTTACTCAACACACTTGCCGTACAGGCAGGTGGTGAAGCTGTAACCTACTTTCCTCATGTCCGCAGGATCAGCAGGAAAGACACCGTTGCGGCTAATGTATGCGTCCCACTCCACTAGCATTTCCTTGAGCTTTTCCGGCTTCTCCGCAGCCAGGTCGGTTGTTTCAGCAGGATCTTCTTCCAGGTTGAACAGCTGCCACTCTCCCTGGCCATAGGGCTCTTCCAGTAGCCGGATTTTCCAGTCGCCCTTACGCACCGCGGCACGGCCCAGCAACTCCCAACCAACAACGCGGTTTGTCTTGGCTTTACCATTCAGGCCTGGGAGCATGGACACGCCCTGGATATCGAAAATTTCACGGCCGTTATAGGGGCTTGTGGGCTGTTCAATACCCGCCAACTCCAGAAAGGTGGGCATAACATCCATCACGTGGAAGAACTCGTGGTTAATGTCGCCACCGGACTGACCCGGCAGGCTGAGAATGGCCGGAACCAGCAAGCCGCCCTGGGACGGGTATGCCTTCCACATAGGATATGGCGTAGCACTGACCTGCCCCCACTGAGCGCCATACCAGATGTAAGAGTCAGGACGGCCGATATTGTCGTAGCTGTTGTCGTACTCGGAGGCAATCCATTCCTTATTCCTGGGCAACACTTCCGGGCTATTGCCATCGGCACCGTTATCGGAGATGAACAGCACGACGGTGTTGTCCAGCTCGCCCGTCTCCTCCAGATAGCCCATCACACGGCCGATATTGTGGTCCATGTTGTCGACCATGGCCGCGTATACTTCCATCTTGCGGGCTTCAATCTTGCGCTGCTCATCAGTCAGTTCATTCCAGGTGGGAAGTTCATCAAACGGAACATTGGCTGAAAGCTCATGGCCTATGAGCCCCATCTCCTTCATCTTACCCACACGCTGCTTGCGAATTGCCTCATAGCCCTCGCCATACTGGCCCTCGTATTTGTTTATGTAGGACTCTGGTGCATGGAGCGGCCAATGGGGTGCGGTAAATGCAAGAAAACTAAAGAAAGGCTTGTCTTCTGCAGCATCGATATATTCGATGACCTTGTCGGCGTAGAAGTTAGATGAGTAGAAACCTTCAGGCGCCTCAACCTGCTTCCCATCCTCCAGATAGATTGCCTTTGGATCGACACCAATAATGGCGCGCCCATCATCAAAATGGCTGGCGCCACCTTGGACAAGCACCCAGGAGTTATCGAAACCACGAGCTGCCGGGCTCAGCTCTTCCGTCCGACCGAGGTGCCACTTACCGGCTATCGACGTACTGTAACCATTGTCTCGAAGGACTTCTGGAAGGGTTGCTACGAGATCGTTCAGATACCCTTCGTAACCGGGTTTACCTTTCTGCTCTGCAGTGAGTAGTTCAGCCATGTTACCGATACCGGCCTGATGGCTGTCAGTACCGGACAACAGCATGGACCGAGTAGGAGAGCAGGTTGGTGCGGTATGGAAGTTGGTCATGCGGACGCCTTCATCCGCCAAGGCATCCAGGCTTGGGGTTTCGATTTCCCCGCCGTAAGCGCCGATGTCGGAGTAGCCCAGGTCATCGGCCACAATCAGGAGAAAGTTGGGTTTGCCGGCCTTATCAGCAGAGGCCATCATCGAGGCTGCCATTAGCCCCAGGGCCATACCCAACCGACGAAGCAGTGCATTGTTGTTATACATTTCATGCCCTCAGTCAGTTTGTTGTTGAGCCACCTGTGAGTGGTCAACTTCATTCTGCTGAGGGTTGTCGCGTAAGGGTTATCCCGTATGCGCAGGCACTATCATAATAGCGCAACAAATTGATTGCGGATTTGCTGAAACCAACTAGAGAATTTCATGAAACGCCATCGTCGGTCATGCGTTTACATTCACTGTCAAAGCCAAGAATAAACACCCTATCTAATTGAATAAACAAGCCATTTCAAAAAAAGCATCTCTATGGCATAGCCGTTGCAATCCCGTTGACGACAACAACAATCAAGGGGAAACGTTATGGCTCTCGATCAAGCAAGCAGTCAATTCCTTCAGCAACTCGCCGATCAGGGTGCACCGGCTTTTCATACGCTGAACGCCCCCGACGCACGGGCGTTCTTCTCCACCCTGAGGGAAATCATCGGCAAAGGGCCTGTCGTCCACCGTAGTCAGGAATTCAGCATCACCTCCGGTAGCGCTGCCATATCACTCCGGGCGCTGGTACCCAGCTCCGAGCCAGACGGCATCATCGTTTACCTGCACGGCGGCGGTTGGGTGGTTGGTGATCTGGACGATTACGACACCCTGGCAAGATTCATGGCGACCGAGAGCAACTGTGCGGTGGTTCTGGTGGATTACCGGCTGGCTCCTGAACACCCCTTCCCTGCGGCCATTGATGATGCCTGGGCCGCGCTCCAATGGGTTTCGACTAACCAGAGCATGGTGTCAGGTCTGGACAATCCGCTCCCTCTGATCGTGGCCGGAGACAGCGCTGGCGGTAACCTGGCCGCCGTCGCGGCCCGCAAAGCCCGTGACGCCGGTGGCCCCGTCCTGACCCAGCAGGTCCTGATCTATCCGGTTACTCAACCGGATCTCGCCACACAGGGTTATCAGGATCCCGCTAATCAGGGCCTGTTAAGTCAGGACGATATGATCTGGTTCTGGAACAGTTATGTGCCAGACACCGCCCAACGCAAGGATCCCGACGTCTCCCCACTGCTGGCGAAAAATCTGTCCAATTTACCGCCAGCAGTCGTCATCACCGCGGAACACGATGTTTTGAGTGACGAAGGGGCCGCCTACGCCAGACAACTGGAAGGCGCCGGTGTTCCAGTCGTCTATCGCCAATGCCAAGGCCAGATACATGGCTTCTTCACCATCCTGAACGCACTGCCTGAGAGCAAGCCGGCCAGAGAGTTTGTAGTGAGCGAAATCGGCCGTGCGATCCGGGAAAGCAAAACCGCCAACGCATGATCCACCCGACAAAAGCAACAAAAAGGAGAACCAACATGAAACTGAAAAAACAGATACTGACCCGAAAAATCCTCGCCATGGCAATCTGTACCGGTACAGCGGTCACGGTCCAGGCCGTCGAGAATGGAGTGACCAACTGGCCCAACGGTGTGAATACCGTATTACCGGCAATGATGCCTGCCCCGGGAGAAACACAGTTCTACGGCTACACCGTGTTCTACTCCGCGGATGAATTTAAAGATACCAACGGCGACACTCTGCCCGGAAAATTCGAACTGGACGTGTTTGCCCAGGCATTTCGCCTGAATCACACCTGGGACTACCAAACCGATTCCGGAATCACCTTCACCAGCGGCGCCATCCTCTCTGGTGGCCGCAACTCCCTCGATGTGGGCGTGGCTGATGACTCGGAAACCGGTCTGAACCAGATATACCTCACGCCGCTGTACGTGAATTGGTCAGCCTCAGAAAGCCTACATTTTTCAACCGGTTTCAGCGGATTCATTCCGTTGGGCGACTACGACCGCAACAACCTGATCAACACCACCAGCAACACCGCTTCCTACGTTCAGGAGTTCAATATGACCTGGTTCGCGAACCAGGAGTGGGAGCTATCGCTGTCCCCCACCTTCACGTTCAACTTTGAAAATGACGACACCGACTATGAATCCGGCGACGTGTTCAACGTTGATTACTTTGCCGGCTACCGCCCCGCCTCCGCGCCACAGTGGCAAGTCGGCGTTGCCGGGCATTACACCAAGCAGTTCTCGGACGACGAGATCAACGGCCAAACCGTTGGTGATGGCAATCGCCTGCAGAAGTTGGCGATAGGACCTCAGGTTTTCTACGGCCTCGGACCAAAAACTGCCATAGTTTTCAAATATTTACATGAAACGGAAGTGGAGAACAGTTCCGAAGGCGGCTCCTTCTGGTTCCAGTTCGCCATGCCCCTTTAATTATCCGAACGCGTTGTAAACACGGGCCAACCGGCCCGCTTTGCTGAAGCAGACAAAAACAAGAGGTTAATATCATGACGACACAAACCAACACCACCCACACCGATGCCGTTGTCGTAGGCGCCGGCTTTGCCGGCCTCTACATGCTCCATACCCTGCGCGACAAACTGGGTATGAAAGCCGAAGTGTTCGAAGCTGCCGATGACGTCGGCGGCACCTGGTACTGGAACCGCTATCCAGGCGCCCGCTGCGACATCTCCAGCTATCACTACTCTTTCTCTTTTTCAGAGGAAATCCAGCAGGAGTGGAGTTGGTCCGAGAAGTATGCCGCCCAGCCAGAGATCCTGGCCTACCTGGGATTTGTTGCGGATCGACTGAATCTGCGCCCGGACATCAACTTCGAGACCCGGGTGATTTCGTCCGACTACGATAAGGACACCCAACGGTGGACCATCAAAACGGACAAGGGTCACACCGTGATTTGCAAATACTACATTTCGGGCGTGGGCACACTTTCTTACGCTGCCAACCCTCACTTTGACGGTAAGGATTCGTTCAAGGGCGAAGTCTACTCTACCTCCAGTTGGCCACACGAAGGCGTTGATTTCACGGGCAAGACGGTCGGCATCATCGGTACCGGCGCTTCTGCCATTCAGGCTATCCCTCTTATCGCCGAGGAAGCCAAACACCTGACTGTGTTCCAACGTACGCCGAACTACGCCACACCGCTCCAAAACGCTCCAATGGATGAAGAAGAAGCCAGGGCCATCAAGGCGAACTACGGTGAATTCCGCAAGGAAGCCCGTGCCGCACTGGCGGGCGTCCCCTTCTCCAATATGCGGGAATCGATTCTGAAAGAAAGCCCGGAGGAAGTTGAAAATCACCTTGAGAACTGCTGGGAAGAGGGCGGGTTCTCTCTCTGGCTGGGTAGTTACGGCGATATCCTGTTCAACGCGGAAGCCAACAAAGTCGCTGCAGATTTTGTGCGAAAGAAAATCCGCGAGCGGGTCAAGGATCCGAAAACCGCAGATCTGCTTTGCCCGAACTACCTGTATGGCACCAAGCGCCAGCCCTGCGAAACGAATTACTTCGAAACCTACAACCGAGACAATGTGTCCCTGGTGGACATCAAGTCCAATCCGATCCGGAGGGTCACCGAACATGGACTGGAGCAGGAAAATGGCGATGCACACACGTTTGACTGTCTGATTTACTCCACCGGCTTCGATGCCTTCACCGGCCCACTGTTTAATCTTAACCTCAAAGGCCGGAACGGCATCAGCCTCAAGGAATACTGGAGTGAGGGCCCTCGCACCAATCTGGGCATCATGTCCCACGGATTCCCGAACTTCTTCATGATCACCGGGCCGCAAAGTCCTTCCGTACTATTCAATATGCCGCTGGGCATCGAGCAGCACGTCGAGTGGATTGCCGATGTCATCCATTATATGGAAGACAATGGTCTTGAAAGTATTGAGCCCGAAAAGGCCAGGGAAGACGAATGGCGTGAGATGGTTGAGGGCATTGCCAACTCCACGCTGTTACCCAAAACCAACACCTGGTACACGGGCTCCAATATTCCGGGCAAACCACGTTCATTCATGGTGTATCTGGGTGGAGGCGCCGCCTACAAACAGGAGTGCGACCAAGTCGCACAGAATGGCTATGACGGGTTCATACTGGGTAAATCGACTGCCAATCGGGAGGCCATTGCATCTTGACCTCTCTACCGGGGAGGTAACCTCCCCGTTTCCCGGCGCCACCGGTGGCGCCGGGCTTTTTCAGCTCCAAAAATTCATCATTTGATGAAACGATTCTTTATATCCTGAAATTAGCCCCCCGAAATCTCCCCTCAAGGCCTGCCCCCCGTCATGTCTATGGCAGCAGTATCCGGGCATGAATCCTGCACCCTGTTCTATAAACTATTCTAATAAAATCTAAAATGCGGCCCTATAAAACGACAATAACAAAGGAATCACGATACCTATGTCAAAAGACCCAAGATTTCCAACTAGTCAGGATCTGGTTAGCCAGATCCGATTCGACACCAACTTCGGCAAGGTTTGGATGCAGGAGCAACGAATGTTGCTGATTCACAGCAGTCTGTTTTTGAATCTGCGTAATGAGCTGACCGCAACCATCGGAGAGCAGCGTACACGTGGGCTGTTGATGCGGTTGGGGTTCCACTCAGGCTGGCGTGACGCGGAGCTTGCTCGAAAATTACGCCCGGAACTCAGCACCGCCAATGCTTTCGCTGCCGGGCCACAACTGGCGATGATCAAGGGGATGGTCAACGTGACGCCCGTGCGCATGGATTTTGACCTTGATAAGGGCAGCTTTTACGGTGAATTCCTCTGGGACAGCGCCTTTGAAGCTGACTTGCAACTGACCGATGGTAGCCGTACCCAAAGCCCAGCATGCTGGCTACTAACCGGTTATGCCAGCGGCTTTACCACTTATTATATGGGCCGGCATGTGCTGTTCCGAGAGGAGGAATGCCAAGCCTGTGGAGACCCAAGCTGCCGGATTGTGGGTCGCCCTGCGCAGGAATGGGACGATCCGGAGGAACTAAACCGGATCCTGCAACCGGATGCCCTGGCTGAGGAGCTGCTTTCCCTGCAAAACCAACTCAGTGAACTGCAGGCCAACCAAAGCAATCCATACTATCCGGACGAACTTGCGGTGAATTCTGTCGGAAATTCCCGAAGCTTCCGGGACGCCTGGAAACTGCTCCAAAAAGCCGCAAATAACGATGTCTCCGTGCTTCTGCAAGGCGAAACCGGCGTTGGCAAGGAAGTATTCGCCCGCAGCTTGCACCTGAACTCTCCCCGGGCCAGCAACCCATTTGTAGCGGTCAACTGCGCCTGCATCCCTCCGGACCTTATCGAGTCTGAACTGTTCGGAGTTGAAAAAGGTGCTTTTACCGGCGCGCACACCAGCCGTCCCGGAAGGTTCGAGAGGGCTGATGGCGGTACTCTGTTTCTTGATGAGGTAGTGGAACTATCTCCGCGTGCCCAGGCCACTCTCTTGAGGGTATTGCAGGAGGGGGAGCTGGAGCGGGTTGGCGGCACCGAACCCCGAAAAATCGATATTCGGCTGGTGGTCGCTACCAACGAAAATCTTGAGGAAGCTGTAAAAACCGGTAAATTCCGCGCCGATCTTTTCTACCGCCTCAATGTCTATCCAGTGCATATTCCCTCACTGAGAGAACGCCGGGACGACATCCCTCTGCTCGTGGAACACTTCCTTAACAAGTTTCAGGCTCAATACCAGAAAAAGATCCCCGGCATCTCCGACAAGGCACGCCAGGCCCTTATGGAATACGACTGGCCGGGAAATATCCGGGAACTGGAGAATATGGTGGAACGAGGCATCATTCTGACCGACAACAATCAGCTGATTGATCTTGATGCCCTCTGCCCGACCCTGGGGGTGTCTAATCAACAGAATGCCGAGGTTACCCGACGCGGTCACGTTCAGTCTTCTATCTTCCAGAATTTTGGCAAACCGGATCCAGTCTGTGAGTCCATGCTGGATGAGGGATTCGAGTTTGATGAATTCGAGCGACGCCTAATCAGTACCGCCATGCAAAGAGCCGAAGGAAATGTATCACAGGCTGCACGACTACTCGGGTTAACCCGAGCAAAACTCGCCTATCGATTGGAAAAACTGGAAGCGACTGGAGCCAAATAGCCAGCCACAAAAGTATCTCCCCGAAAAGCCAACCCCGCTTTCCGGGGATTAAAGCAATCAGTATTTCAGAAATGAATAACCGTCCGAATACTCTTCCCCTCATGCATCAACTCAAACGCCTCGTTGATGTCCTCAAGGGGCATGTTGTGTGTAATAAACACATCCAGAGGAATGTCCCCTTTCTCGGCTTTCTCAACATACCCCGGCAGTTCGGTACGACCTTTTACGCCACCAAACGCAGAACCTTTCCAGACCCGGCCGGTGACCAGCTGGAACGGCCGGGTGCTGATTTCCTCACCGGCACCGGCCACGCCAATGATGATGGATTCGCCCCAGCCCTTGTGGCAGCACTCCAGGGCGGAGCGCATCACATTGACATTGCCAATGCACTCGAAGGAGTAATCCACACCGCCGTCGGTCATTTCAACGATCACTTCCTGAATCGGCTTGTCGTAGTCCTTGGGGTTCACCACATCCGTGGCGCCCAGTTGTTTCGCGATATCGAACTTGCCGGGATTGATGTCGATGGCGATGATGCGGCTGGCTTTGGCCATGGTCGCACCAATAATCGCCGCCAGGCCGATACCGCCGAGACCAAAGATAGCGACCGTCGCACCTTCTTCCACCTTCGCTGTGTTCAGCACAGCGCCGATACCGGTAGTGACGCCACAGCCCAGCAGGCAGACTTTCTCCAGCGGCGCATCCTTGGGTATTTTCGCCAGGGAGACTTCCGGTAATACCGTGTATTCCGAGAAGGTGGAGCAACCCATGTAGTGGTAGATAGGCTCACCCTTGTAGGAGAAGCGGGAGGTGCCATCCGGCATCACACCCTTGCCCTGGGTTTCGCGCACGGAACCACAGAGGTTAGTTTTACCGGACCTGCAGAACTTACATTTTCCACATTCGGCCGTGTATAGCGGGATCACGTGATCACCCACGTCTACAGAGGTGACACCTTCACCAACGGCTTCAACAATGCCGCCGCCTTCATGGCCCAGAATGGCCGGGAAATTACCTTCGGAATCGGCACCGGACAATGTGTAGGCGTCCGTGTGGCAGACGCCAGTGGCGACGATACGCACCAGCACTTCCCCTTTCTGGGGTGGAGCAACATCCACTTCTACAATTTCGAGCGGTTTGTTGGGGGCAAATGCCACTGCGGCACGGGATTTAATCACTGGCAGACTCCTTGATCATGGTACAGAATTGACTGTCTCGGGTTTTACAGGTTTGACGTATTCTAGACGACCGGTCTAATATAACAACCATGACATCGAACGACACGCGCAATCACATCATAAACACCGGCGCCGACCTGATCGGCCAAAAAGGCTTCGGCGCGACGGGTATCAATGCCGTGCTGACCACCGCCGGCGTACCCAAAGGGTCGTTCTACCATTACTTTAGCAGCAAGAACGATTTCGGGTTGGCTGTCATCGACACTTTTGCGCAGGAATACGACACCAAGCTGGATCTGATTCTGAACGATCACACCCGCTCGGGGGTGGATCGCCTCAGAGCCTACTTCGACACTGGCCTGGAAACCATGACCAGTTGCGAATTCACCCGGGGCTGCCTGATAGGCAATCTTGGCCAGGAGCTGGCCGGGCAGAACGAAACGTTCCGCAGGCGCCTGGACACCGTCTTCCAGGGCTGGGAAAAGCGCTTCGAGCGTTGTATTGAAGAAGCTCGTCAGGCAGGTGATATTGACGACTCCATCAATCCTGCCGACGTGGCCAGCTTTCTGCTTTCGGGCTGGGAAGGCGCCATTCTGAGAGCCAAGGTCCTGAAGTCTACGGAGCCCATGGAGCTGTTTGTGCGGGTCTTTTTCCGTCAATGCCTTGGTATTCGCTGAACGAACATATTTTTTTCTCAAGTTACTAGTAGACTGGTCTAATTAAATCTGGTTAATCCTCAAGGAGAGTAATCAATGAACAACGTAAACGACGCACTGTTTCAACCGCACGATCTCGGCACCGTAACGCTGCCCAACCGCGTGCTGATGTCGCCCCTGACCCGTTCGCGCTCCAGCCAGCCTGGAGACGTACCGAGCGACATGAACGCGCAGTACTATCAGCAGCGGGCCGGTGCAGGGCTGATCATCAGCGAAGCAACCCAGGTGTCACCTCAGGGTAAGGGCTATGCATTCACGCCAGGCATCCACTCGGAGGAGCAAATCGAAGGCTGGCGCAAGGTCACCAGTGCGGTGCACATGGCGGGCGGACGCATTCACATGCAGCTCTGGCACGTTGGCCGAATTTCCCATACGGCGCTGCAGCCGGATGGCAACAAGCCTGTAGCACCATCGGCGATCAAACCCGAGGGCGCCAAGACCTTCATCAGCGCCGACTCCGGCATGGTGGACGTGCCTGAGCCCAGGGCTCTTGAAGCCGGCGAAATGGCGGACATCGTGGAGCAGTATCGCCAGGGCGCCCTGAACGCCAAAGCGGCCGGGTTTGATGGCGTTGAAGTACACGCCGCCAACGGATACCTGCTGGACCAGTTTCTCAAGAGCGGCAGCAACCACCGCAGTGATGAGTTTGGCGGCTCCGTTGAAAACCGGATGCGCCTGCCACTGATGGTGATCGAGGCCGTGATCGACGTCTGGGGCAAGGACAATGTCGGCGTTCGGGTCAGCCCGACCGGCAGCTTCAACGCCATGTACGACGAGGACCCGGTCGAAACCTTTGGTGAATTCGCGAAGCGGCTGAACGACCTGGGCATCAGCTACATCGAGGTCGTGGAAGACTCGTTCCAGGGCAACCATGCGAACGGCCGCCCGGAATCGGTGATCGATGCCATCCAGGCTGGATTCCACGGCACTTACATCGCCAACGGCGCCTACACCGCTGAGGAAGCTCGCAAACGGATCGGCAATGACCGCTGTGATCTGGTGACCTTTGGCCGTCCATTTATCGCCAACCCCGATTTGCCCGAGCGTTTCCGCCAGCATGCGGAACTGAACAAATGGGATGACAGCACCTTCTACGGCGGCGATGAGCGCGGCTATACCGATTACCCGACGCTGAAGGAACTTGAACCCAGCGTCTGAACATCACTTTCACACGAGTAAGGAGTCAAACCATGAGCAATACCAACGACCCAATCAATAGCAAAGTCGTGATTATCACCGGCGCCAGCAGTGGTCTGGGTGAGGCAACGGCCCGCCGCCTGGCAGCGCGAGGAGCCCGGCTGGTGCTTGCGGCCCGTCGCGAAGACCGCCTGTCCAAACTGGCAGAAGACCTGAAAGCCGAGGGTGCTGAAGTCACCTGGCAGGTGACCGACGTGACTGATCGAAACCAGGTCGAGTCACTGGCTGCCACCGCGAAAGAAACCTTCGGCCGGATCGACGTACTGATCAACAACGCCGGCCTGATGCCACTGGCACCGCTGGACGCTTTGAAGGTTGATGAGTGGGACCAGATGGTGGACGTCAACATTAAAGGCGTGATGTATGGCATCGCGGCTGTGCTGCCGACCATGCGGGAGCAACACAGCGGGCATGTGATCAACCTGTCGTCCGTCGCCGGCCACAAACTGTTCCCGGGCGCGGCTGTATACTGCGCCACAAAATACGCGGTGAAGGCGCTGTCTGAAGGCTTGCGCATGGAAGCCGGTGACGAGATCCGCAGCACCAACATCTCTCCGGGCGCCATCGACACCGAACTCACCAGCACCATCACTGATCCGGATGCAAAACAGGCAGCGGATGAGCTCTACAAGGTGGCGATTGATTCCGATGCGGTGGCGCGGGCCATCGTCTATGCCATCGAACAGCCTGCGGACGTGGATATTAACGAAATCATTCTGCGCCCCACCGCCCAAGAGCTGTAAAAGCCTGAAATGCCGTAATGCCGCCTTCCCGATTGGCGGCGTTGCGGCAATCTAACACCCCACGAACGACGTAACACTCCCTGTCTTTTCCCTATTCCGAGGTTCCCTACCGTGGTCAGCCTTTACTGGTTCACGCGAGACCTTCGTCTGCATGACAACGCAGCGCTTCTTGCCGCCTCAAAGTCGGACATGCTGCTTTGCGTCTACGTTGTTGATCCGCGCTGGTTTGTCCCTGGTCCATTTCAGTGCAGAACGCTGGGGGAACATCGCTGGCGATTTTTGTGGCAAAGCCTGATGTCTCTCGAACGTAGCCTTCGACCTCTAGGGCAAAGGCTGCACATCGCCTTTGGTGAACCAGAGAAGGTGATTCCCGACCTGGTACACGATCACAACATAGATCGAGTCGTTCGTTCCCGCCTGCCTGGCACACGGGAAGCGGATCAGTGGAAGAGCGTCAAAGACAGGCTGCCGCGAACGATTTTCCAGCAATTTGAAACGCTCAGCCTTTTTACAGAAGGCTCTCTACCGATGGCGCTTGCGAACCTGCCGGGCACTTTCTCCCAGTTCCGTAAACAAGTGGAGAAAACCGGCGAGCGCAACTCGGAACGGCTGCGTATTCGCACACTGACAGCACTGCCCCCAGCCCCCGGCTACCCTGAGGACAATCGAGGTAACTGTCCGGCCATTTCCGAACCACGGCATGCATTGTCGTTCACCGGCGGGGAATCGGCAGGGCTCCGGCGCCTGGAAGACTACTTGTTCGTCAATCACCACATCGACCACTATAAAGAAACCCGCAACGCACTGGACGATACCGAAGCATCTTCCCGGTTATCGACCTGGTTGGCTAACGGTTCCCTATCCGCGCGGGAAGTGGCCGACACCATCATCGACTACGAAAACCAGCATGTTAAAAACGACTCCACCTACTGGCTGTGGTTCGAGCTGTTGTGGCGGGAGTATTTCTACTGGTATGCAATGAAGTACGCCGCCAAACTATTCCGCCGTGACGGCATACAACAGAACAAACGTTCTGCGTCCTTTTATCCCCATCGATTCAAGGCCTGGTGTGCCGGCACCACCGAGTATCCGTTGGTCAATGCGGCCATGAATCAGCTACGCGAAACCGGCTACATCAGCAACCGCAGCCGCCAGATTGTCGCCAGTTGTCTGGTTAACGAACTGGAATTGGACTGGCGTTACGGCGCTGCCTGGTTCGAGCAACAACTGGTGGATTATGACGTGGCGAGCAACTACGGCAACTGGCAATACCTGGCTGGCGTGGGTGCCGACCCCAAGGGACCGCGGCATTTCAATCTCGAGAAACAATCCCGCCAGTTCGATCCGGACGGCAAATTCGTCAAGCGCTGGCAGGGGGATGCGGCACAACCGATCGGATTGCACGTGGTTGATGCCGCCGACTGGCCGGTGTGATACTGGTTATTCCATTCCAGACGGACACACCAAACATGACCACTGTGCAGCAGGCCCTGGCCCGCATTATCGACACCTGCCAACCGGCCACACTGGTGGTTTGCGGCGAGATCGCTGGTGAGGTCGGGGATCACTGGTGCCGGCACCACAGCGAGTCGGCCATGACCACCCTGAACACCAACGCCCCCAACGATGCCTTCCCTCTGCCCGAGACCCAGGACCTGGCCCTGGTGACCAACACGCTCGAACACCTGAGTCACGACGAAGGTCAGGTTCTATTGGGCCAATTGCGCAACTACGGCACCCACCAGATTGCCGTTGTGGTGAAAGACTGCCCCGGGTGGTCGTTTACGGACTTCATCGGGCTGGGCTTTCGCAGACAGGCTGAGCTTGGTGACGAAGACAGCCCTCTCACGCTCTACACCTACAACATCGACAGCTACAACCACAAACGCGCCTGGAACAATCCCGACAACTGGGCCAATCCGGAAATGTGGGACAAGGCCTGGTGGTAGCGGCCACGCTTACAGCGAGGCCACCACATCCAGGTTGTGGCGACAGGCGCTCAGATAGGATGCCCCAAAAAGGTTGTAGTGATTGAGGGTGTGGTACAGGTTGTAGATGGCCCGCTTGGTGTTATAGACATCCGTTCTGGGGTAGCCCCGGTCATAGGCACGATAAAAAGCCGAGGAGAAGCCACCAAACAGCTCTGTCATGGCAATGTCCGCCTCCCGGTCACCGTGATAAACCGCCGGATCAATGAGCCATGGCCCGGCGCTATCGAACAGGACATTCCCGGACCATAGGTCGCCGTGGAGCAGGCTTGGGTGTTCGCAATGCGCATTCAGAAACCGGGCAAGCTTGTCGCCCTGACGCTCAAGCACCGTTTCAAACTCTCTCCGGACATGGTCGTTGCGAATCATGCCTACCTGCACACCCAGTCGATCTCTCAGGAAAAACGCACCCCAATCGTCCGTTAGGCGGTTCTTCTGGGGTGACATCCCAATCATGTTGTCGGCGTCGAATCCGTACTCGGGCTGACGTACCGCATGCATTTGCGCCAGGCCTTCGCCAAGCGCGGCCATGGCTTCCTCGCTCGCCGGGCCGGAGTGGATCTTCGGAATCACCAGTTCGTGGGCTGAGACAGCTTTCACCTCCGGCACACGCAATCCGCTGACACCGGCCGCCTTGAGAGTGCCTGCCAAAACCTCAAGACCTCGCGCTTCGCACAACAGCGCATCGGGAAAGGACGAGGGATTCTGTTTCACGAAATCGGTCATACCACCAGTATAACCATGATCGGAAATCGCCTCGCAAACATCCTTGGCTTTGTCACAGGCTTCATGGATCATGGAGAGGCAAGGCCATCCGACACAGGAATAGCCCGATGACAGGTTTTAGCAAGCGCACGGCAAACGAACAGTTGAATCAAGAGGCGGACAAGGTTCACCGCAGAGATGTGGGCGCCCTGCTCGACCGCCAGCAGGCCATCGAGGACAAAGTCAGGAACAGTGGCAAACTGAGCCGGTTCAGCACCGATATCCGGCTGATGTTTTCCATGCTCAGGGACTACTGGCAGGGCAACTATCGCGAAGTACCCTGGAAAAGCATTGCGGCGATCGCCGGTGCCCTTGTTTACGTGCTCAATCCCCTGGATTTGATTCCGGACCTGCTGCTTGGATTCGGCCTGCTGGACGACGCCGGTGTGGTGGCCGCATGCCTGGCCCTGGTGGAATCCGACCTGCTTCGTTACGCAGCGTGGAAAGATCTTAAAATAGAAACACAAACGCTTACGGATAGCGATTGATTCAATAGTGGACTACCGTTAATCTTCGAAAGCCCTCTGAATCACAAAACCCTTTGGAGCTAATGTGGATTTTGCCACCCTGATCGGCCTTGTTGGGGCCATCCTGCTTATAGCCTCAGCCGTCATTCTTGGCGTGTCGCCGGATGTTTTTATCAATCCCCCCTCCATACTGATTGTGGTCGGTGGCACCATGCTGGTTGTGCTGGCAAAATTCAGCTTCAACCAGTTTTTCAGCGCCTTCAAAGTGGCCGCTCGAGCGTTCAAATTCCGCTTGCCGGACACCCGTGAAAGCATTGATGAACTGATTGAGGTAGCCAATGTTGCCCGCAAGCAAGGCATGCTCGGCCTGGAAGAGCGCGAAGTTGGCTCGCCGTTTCTCGGCCAGGGAATACAGATGCTGGTCGATGGCCAGGATGCTGAAACCATCAAACACCTGCTGTCCAAGGAGCGCCTACTGACGCTGGATCACAACCGGTCTGGCGCAAAAGTCTTTACGGCAATGGCCGATGTGGCCCCTGCCATGGGGATGATCGGAACCCTGATCGGGCTGGTGCAGATGCTGTCCAACATGGAAGACCCGAAATCCATCGGTCCTGCCATGGCGGTTGCCCTGCTAACCACACTCTACGGCGCAATGATTGCCACCATGATCGCCACCCCCATCGCGGACAAACTCTCGCTGCGAATGACTGAGGAAGCGCGTCTGCAATCGCTCTATATTGATGCGCTGGTTGCTATCAAGGAAGGCACCAATCCGCGGATTATCGAACAGATGCTGTCGAGTTACCTGACCCCGAAAGAACGTGAGAAAAACTCAGAAGCCGAGACCGCAGGCGTTTAGCCATGGACGAATTACCAGAAGAGGAAAAAGCGGGCATTCCCGCCTGGGTAGTGACATTCGCGGACCTGATGTCGCTGCTGATGTGCTTTTTCGTCCTGCTGTTGTCGTTCTCCGAGATCGACGCACAGAAGTTCAAACAGATCGCTGGTGAACTGTCGAAAGCGTTTGGTGTGCAGCGCGAGGTGCCCGTCCTTGAGGTACCCATGGGCACCAGCCCGATTTTCGATCAGTTTTCTCCGGCACCGCCCGAGCCCACCGTCGTCAACGAAGTCAAACAGACAACCACCGACGAGCAGCCCGAACTGGAAACCCTGAAAAGCCCTACGGATGTGGCTGTGGAATCTGCCATTCAGGAGGAACTCGAGAAGACCCTGGAGCAGGTTCGATCGGTTCTTGAGACCGCCATCGAAGACGGCCGGGTCAACCTCACCCAGGATCATCATAGAATCATTGTTCGCGTTGAGGAAAAAGGGGCGTTTCCCTCTGGTTCGGCAGACCTGACCTGGGAGTTTGAAGGGCTGTTGCTGGAAATGGCCGACATATTGGTGGAGATCCCCGGTAAGCTGACCATCGAAGGCCACACCGACGATGTTCCCATCCGCACGCAGCGGTTCTACAGCAACTGGGACCTGTCCGCCGCCCGGGCAGCAGCGGTTGCCAATACGCTCCTGGCCGAAGGTAAACTGGAGCCAGCCCGGCTAGCGGTCACCGGTCTCGCGTTTACCGAGCCACGGGTACCAAATACCTCTTCGGAGAACCGTGCCAAAAATCGTCGCGTGGAAATCATCATCGATCTGTCCGGGCCAATCGAGGAACAGGAGCTGAGGTTGAGGGAACTCATGAACCCCGAAGCCGATGTGTCCGCTGCACCGGATTCCCGCAGTTCCGACGACTCCGACCAGGACGAATTGCTGTGGTAAGCGGCCAGATTGGTGCGCCTACCCCATAAATGCACCATTAAAGAGCGAAAATACCCCGCCTCCAACTCAGCCCTGCCCAACTTCAGAGCAGAAAATCACCTAATCGACTACCCGCTCTGAATTTGCCTCAAAATGGAACACTCCTTGCTTGGTGTGCACGCTATCAATGCACAACCCGCCCGTGACAGGTGGATAAAACCAAAAAATCAGGAGCAACCAACCCGTGGACATCACGAGTGCAGTACATACCCTGACCGAAAGCGCCAACACACTGTTCATTCTGATCGGTGCCATCATGGTACTGGCCATGCATGCTGGCTTCGCCTTCCTGGAAGTCGGCACCGTGCGCCACAAGAACCAGGTGAATGCCCTGGTAAAAATCATGACCGACTTCGGCATCTCCGCCGTGGCCTATTTCTTCATTGGCTACTACATCGCCTACGGCAGCCACTTTATGGCCGGCGCTTCAGAGCTAACGGCCGCAAATGGCTATGACCTGGTCAAGTTCTTCTTCCTGATGACCTTTGCCGCCGCCATTCCCGCCATCGTCTCCGGCGGTATCGCCGAGCGTGCGAAGTTCTACCCCATGCTTATCGCCTCCGGGCTGATCGTGGCATTTGTATATCCCTTCTTCGAGGGCATGATCTGGAACGGCAACTACGGCTTCCAGGCCTGGCTGGAGAACCAGTTTGGTGCAGCCTTCCACGACTTTGCCGGCTCGGTCGTGGTGCACGCCGTGGGCGGCTGGATCGCCCTGGCCGCCGTGCTCCTGCTGGGCGCACGTAAAGGCCGTTACCGCAATGGCCGCGTGGTGGCGTTTGCCCCCTCCAACATTCCATTCCTGGCGCTGGGCGCCTGGATTCTCACCGTCGGCTGGTTCGGCTTTAACGTGATGTCCGCCCAGACCCTGGATGGCATCAGCGGCCTGGTGGCGGTGAACAGCCTCATGGCCATGGTGGGTGGCGTTCTGGTGGCCATGCTGGTCGGCCGCAAGGACCCGGGCTTCATCCACAACGGACCGCTCGCCGGCCTGGTGGCGGTGTGCGCCGGTTCAGACCTGATGCACCCGGTCGGTGCGCTGATTACCGGTGGCATCGCCGGCGCCATCTTCGTGTACATGTTTGAGTGGGCCCAGGACAAGATTGAGCGCCTGGACGATGTACTGGGTGTATGGCCCCTGCACGGTGTGTGCGGTGTATGGGGTGCCATTGCCGCCGGCATCTTTGGCCAGGAAGCGTTCGGGGGCCTGGGCGGGGTCAGCCTGATGTCGCAGATCATCGGTGCGGTTGCCGGTGTTGTGGTGGCTTTTGTCGGCGGCCTGATCGTCTACGGCATTGTTAACGCCATCTCCGGCCTGCGTCTCACAGAAGAAGAGGAATTCAACGGTGCGGATGTCAGTATTCACCGCATTGGCGCTACGTCCCTGGAATAACCCTTGCCCGCCAGCCGCCTTTCCCGGCGGCTGGCAATGCTTTTTATTGACACTTCCCTCCGTCTGGCCTTTTCTTAAATAACCCGTTCCGGTGATAAACCCACGGTTTGCCGCCAGAGTGGCCTGCCTTTTGCTGTTCCTTTACATCATGGGAATGGCTGAATACCGACCGCCCACATCCGGTGGACGGCGTGTTCAGGAGAGGGTCATGGTTATGTTGATACAAACCCCACCCGAGGGTATCTACGACGAACTGTTCGACCAGAATAATCGGGTACGACCCAGCTGCAGGATGCTGGAGGACTGGCTGATCCGATCCGACGAAGCCCTGTTGGCCGAGAAGCGCCGCGAGGCAGACGTGCTGTTCCAACGCCTGGGCATCACCTTTAATGTCTATGGCGAAGACCAGGGGGCCGAACGGCTTATCCCGTTTGATCTGATCCCACGAGTAATCTCCGCCAGCGACTGGCAACGTCTGCAAGCTGGTTTGCGCCAGCGGGTGCAGGCGTTGAACCGCTTCCTGTTCGATATCTATCACGAGTTCGAGATTATTCGCGCCGGTGTCATCAGTGCTGAACAGGTATTCGCCAACCCCCAGTACCAGCCCGGCATGCAAAACCTCAAGCTGCCACGTAATCTGTATTCCCACATAGCCGGCATCGATTTGATCCGCCACAACGACGGCGATTTCTACGTGCTGGAGGACAATCTCCGCTGCCCCAGCGGTGTCTCCTACATGCTGGAAAACCGGCGCATGATGATGCGCCTGTTTCCAGAACTGTTTGCCAAGGCCCCGGTAGCACCGGTTGAACATTACCCGGCCCTGTTGGGCGAAACACTGCGCGCAGCGTCGCTAAATCCCAACCCTACCGTAGTCGTGCTAACCCCCGGCCGTTTCAACAGTGCCTATTTTGAACACGCCTTCCTGGCCCGGCAGATGGGTATCGAACTGGTGGAAGGGGCGGACCTGTTTGTACGGCGCAATAAGGTCTACATGAAGACCACCGTCGGCCCCCAGCAGGTGGACGTGATTTACCGGCGGGTCGACGACGACTTCCTCGATCCGCTGGCTGGCAACCCGGATTCCATGCTGGGTGTCCCCGGGCTCTATGCAGCCTACCGCACCGGCAATGTGGTGCTTGCCAACGCCATGGGCACCGGCGTCGCCGACGACAAGGCCATTTACCCCTTCGTACCCGAGATGATCCGTTTCTACCTGGGTGAAGAACCGATCCTGAAAAATGTCCCCACCTGGCAGGGCCGCAAGCCAAAAGACCTCAAGTACATCCTCGACAACCTGCCGGACCTGGTGGTCAAGGAAACCCAGGGCGCTGGTGGCTACGGCATGCTGATCGGCCCCAAGGCCAGCAAAAAAGAGCTGAGCCATTTCCGCTCGCTGTTGCGGGCCAGGCCAGACAACTACATTGCCCAGCCCACACTGAGCCTGTCTACCTGCCCGACGTTTGTAAACGAAGGCGTAGCGCCCCGACACCTCGACCTGCGGCCTTTTGTGCTTTCGGGCAAGAAAGTGCAGATGGTACCTGGTGGATTGACCAGGGTGGCCCTGAAAGAAGGGTCGCTGGTGGTGAATTCGTCCCAGGGCGGTGGCACCAAGGACACCTGGGTACTGGAGGGCGAGGAATGCTGAGCCGAGCTGCATCAAGTCTGTTCTGGATGGCCCGCTATCTTGAGCGGGCGGAAACCCAGGCCCGTCTGCTGGACGTCAGCCTCACCATGGCGTTGATCGACGTTCCCGAAGACCGCGAGGAACAGCTATCCGTGCCATTGCTGGTGACCGGTAGCCGCGAAACCTTTCACGAGCTCTACCCGGAAATCACCCCCCAGAACCTGATTGATTTCCTGCTTCTGGACGACCGCCACCCTGCCAGTGTGTTCAGTGTGATCCGCAGCGCCCGGGATAACGCCCTGCACGTGCGAGGCAATCTCTCCGCAGATGTCTGGGAGAGCATTAACCTGGCCTGGATGGAGCTGAAGGAACTACGCCATAAAGGGGTGACCGAATCCAACGCCAGCCGGGTGTTTGACTGGACCCGCGAACGCTCAAACGTGTTCCGTGGTGCGGCCTATGGCACCCTGCTGCGCAATGACGCCTTCCATTTCCTGCTCCTGGGTACGTTTATCGAGCGTGCAGACGCCACCGCCCGCGTGCTGAACATCCGCCACCACATGGCCACCAAATCCCTGGAAGGGCACCCCACCCAGTCGTTCTTCGAATGGACGGCGCTGCTGCACTCGTTGGCCGCCTTTGAGGCCTACCAGAACACCTACGGCCACAATATCGAACCGATGAATGTGGCCGAACTGTTGATTCTCAAACCGGATGTTCCCCGTTCGCTCCACGCCTGCCTGGAGGAAATCGCGGATCTTCTGGAGCAGATCGAAAGCGGCGAGGCCCGCCGGGCCCGGCGCCTGGCCACAAGCCTGTATGCCAACATCCGCTACGGCGACCGCGAGTACATTGCCGAGCGCGGCCTGAATGAGTATCTGACCGACTTCCTGCAACGCATCCAACGCATCGCCGGCCAGATCCAGAAAGACTACATGGGGTGGAAACAATGAAGCTGAATATCCGCCATGACACCACCTATAGCTACGACGAACCCATGCACAAAGGCATCCAGTATCTACGCCTGACACCCCGTAACACACCCCAGCAGAAGATACTGGAGTGGCACCTGAGTGCCCCCGGCGAAACCAGCCAGATGACAGACGGCTTCGGCAATATTGTTACCGTCATGACCATGGACAAAGCGACCAGGGAGATCACCCTGACGGCGGAGGGCGTGGTTGATCTCACGGGCAAACCATTAACCAAGGACGACTCACCGTTTCCGCCCGAGGTGTTCCTGCGCCACACTCCGTTAACCGACGCCGACAAAGCCATCAAGGCCTTCGCCAGCCAGTTCTCCGCCAACAAGCGCAGCCTGGTGCGAATGATGAACCGTATCCTCGAGCACATCGAATTCACGCCCGGCGTCACCACGGTGACCCACACAGCCGCCGAAGCCTTCCAGCAGAAGGCGGGGGTGTGCCAGGACCATACCCATGTATTCATCTCCTGCTGCCGCCACATTGGGGTGCCGGTGCGGTATGTCAGCGGTTACATCCACACGTTCAGCGATGACCACCTGGCCACCCACGCCTGGGCCGAGGCCTGGCTGGGCCATAACTGGCATACCTTTGATGTGGTGAACCTGCTCAATGTTGCTGAAAGCCATATCAAGCTGGCAACCGGGCTGGATTACCGGGATGCAGCACCCGTGCGGGGCATTCGCAGCGGCGGCGGCATGGAGCACCTGCAGACCCGTGCCTGGGTCACCATGGCCGGGGAAAGCCAGTAACAAAAAGCTGTGCAAATTCCACACGCCGCCCCATGCTTTCTGCGCAGAAACGGGTAAACTGAGCGCATTCAGTACGACCCGAGGGTAGCCCCATGACCTATTGTGTGGCGATGCGCCTGGCCGACGGCCTGGTTTTCGCATCCGACTCCCGCACCAACGCGGGCTTTGACCAGATTTCGACCTTCCGCAAAATGCATGTCTTCGAACAGCCGGGGGAACGGGAACTGGTGATTCTATCGGCGGGCAACCTGGCCACCAGCCAGAGCGTGATCAGCCTGCTGGAAAAACGCGCCGGCTCCGAAGACCCCAATGTGTTCTCCACCGCCTCCATGTTCGAGACGGCAGAGGTTGTCGGCAGAACCATCCGCGAGGTTATTCACCGCGACAACCCCGAGGGCAAAGTGAACCATGTGGACTTCAGCTGTTCACTGATACTGGGCGGCCAGATCCGGGGCGAACAGGTACGCCTGTTCAACATCTACCCCGAAGGCAACTTCATTGAAGCCACTGAAGAAACGCCTTATTTCCAGATTGGCGAGTCGAAATACGGCAAGCCCATCCTCGACCGCGTCGTGAACTACAATTCCTCACTGGACCGGGCCTACCAGTGCGCCCTGATTTCCTTCGACTCCACCATGAAGAGCAACCTGTCGGTGGGGATGCCGCTGGATGTGGCCATCTACCGCAACAACGAACTGAAGCCCTGCTTCGTCGACCGGGTGGACGAACACAACGACTACTTCCACCAACTCCGCCAACAGTGGCACCGGGGTATCCAGGAACTGATCAGCGGTCTGCAGCCGCCGGCTATCCGCTAGCTCAGTTGCGGTAACCGGTCAGTTCCATATACCCCACACCATCGTGGGAACCTGTCACCGTCACCGGGCTTTCCCAATACGGGTAGAGCCCGGCGTTCCAGTAGTCGCCGGGCGGCGCGGCAACCTGTACATCCACGTTTTGCTGTGGCATCCGCAGGCGCCACTCCACTGGAACCCTGCCCTGCGGCGAGGATTGCCAGTCGAGTGGGCTCAGGCTGATGTCGTTTCCGTTCAACGTTTCAACCTGCCCATTGGCGTTTATCCAGCTGCCAGACACGAAGGCGCCTTGGTCTTCCCGCAGGCGAAACGCCATCAGTTTATGGCCGTCATCCAGATGCAGGGCGAACCAGTCCCAGCCCTGCTGGCCAGCCTTCAGGAACTGACTGCTCCACTCGCGATCGAACCAGCCCTTGCCGGAAACGGCCAGGGTTTCATCGCCAAGGGTCACCGTACCCTCAATGTGCAGATCCACCAGGCTGAAATACATTGAGCCCTCGCCACTGGCGGATTTGGCACTGAACCCGTTTTTCCCATGGGGTACCGGTTTGCCGGTGTTGCTCAGGCGCAGATCGTAGCGCCAGTTACCGCCCTCAACCTGCAAATGCCACTGTTCGGAATCCGGTTGCGATACCAGCCGCCAGTCATCCAGCCATACCTGTAACGGGTCCGCCCTGGCCCCGGCATGCCCCAAATCACCCCGGGCCAGCTTTTCTTCAAACCAGTGCTCACCCTCAAATGACACGGCGGCGTGTGCCATCCACGCCGCGTCCAGGGGCCAGGCACTGGCCTCTGGTGGTTCCGCATTGGCGGGTCGCGGTTTCAAAGCCTGACGGAACTGTGTCCACTGCAGCCCCAGCGGTCTGCCGTCCTGGGTTTCCAGGTTAGCGGTCAGGTACCACCATTCAATACGGTGTTGCGGATGGGGCCCCCAGTCCTCGGGAAAGATCAGGGTGTCGCCTGGCTCCGGCTGCTGGAATTGCGATTGCTCCACCTCGCCTGTCTGCTGCGCAAGCCCGGCGAATCCGGTGTCGTTCTCCAAATCCGTACAGCCCGCAAGGACGACCGCCAGTAGGCCGGCAACAACGCCGGTTTGGATATTCATGGCTCCACCTGTTTAATGCTGTCCATGTGGCCAAGCTGCCGGCGCATCAGATGGGCGATTATCAGCCCTGTCGCCACGGCCACCAAACCCAGTTCAATCCAGAACAACGGGTACAGGTCCATCGGCAATGACCACCCAAAAGCCAGCGGGTTGATGCGACTGACCAGCACCCAGGTCAGCCACACGCCCAGCGGTAGCGCAGCAATGGTCACCGTGAGGGTCAGCGCCACCGACAGGCGCCGGAGCTGACGCCTGACCTTCGATGCAGGCAGTCCCCAAACGCCCAGCAGTTGAAAGTATTTCACCCGGGTAATGAAAAAGACCCATCCCATAATCAGCAGGGCCATCGCCGCCAGCAACAAGGTCAACAGGCTGATGGCGCGAGTAAGCAGGAACGTCTGACTGAAGACCTTCGACGCCAGCGCGCGGATGCTGTTGTTGTCCCTGATGGTGAGTTCCGACGTCTGCCAGGTGTCCGACAGGCGCCCGCGGATGTCGGACATCGCCACGCCGCCGGGTGTCACCGAAAAGCTTTGGAAGTGGGGCTTGAAAGCCGCCGGCAGCGCAGAACCGGCCATCAGAATTTCCCCCGCAGGCCGCCCGTAGTCAGCGTAGATAGCCACCACTTCTGCATTACGATTGGTATCCGCTAATCTGATGTCGAGGGTGTCGCCCACCTCAAGCCGGTAGCGCCGGGCCAACTGCTCATTGATCATTACGCCATCGGATTCAAGCTTTAGCCAGGGCTCCTCAACACTTTCCAACAGAGACCACGTTGTCACCAGATCACTGATTGGCATCAGGGCAAGCAGGTCCACCGCAATACGCTCATCGCCAAGGCCGCGTTGGCTCCCGGAATCCGCCCTCGCAATGTGTGCCTGGCCACGGATCACCCGATGCCACGGCCCGATGCCGTCCAGGCTCTGCAATTGCGCAGCCGCCATGTCGGCGTCTGCATTCGCAGGCACCTCCACATAGAACTCCGCTTCCAGGCGCTGGGCCAGCCAGGTTTCGAAGGTGCCCTCAAAGGTCGTCACCAACGCCTGCACCGCCAGCACCGTGGCCATGGCAAATTGCAGCGCCACCATCGGCAACGCCAGGTGCCGGAACATCACCGCCAGTTCCCGTTGCCGCCAGCGGGCAAGTGGGTCTTCTCTTCGTGAGCCGGTGCGATCGGAATGTCGCTGGGCGAGCAGCGCCAACCATCCAGGTGTCAGCCAACCGGCGCCCGCAAACACCATCGCCGTTGAGGCAAAGACCCAGACCAGGTCCGGGGCCAGGGCAACCCCCACCAACCCGACCAGAAACATCAGGAAGGCAATCGTTCGCCCCCGGGCCTGGACCTGGCCAGCCATCGCCCGCCAACGCGCTGGCACCACCCAGTCCACCAGACAGACCGCCGGCACCAGAAAGAGCATGATGCCGGCCGCCCTCCAGGGCAGTGCTCCTTCGGCGCCGGCATAGACGGCCACATCAAACAGGCTGTCGAGGGCCTGGCCGAAACCGCTACCCAGCATCCCGGCAAGCCTTGCCCCCAACCATAACCCCGGCACAACGCAAATACCGGTCAGCACCAACAGCTCCAAGGTCAGCCACTGCGTTATCCGTTGGCGAGGCACTCCGAACCGGTGCAGCAGGGAAAAGCTGCCGTGCCGTTGAGCAATCCCCAATCGATGTACGCTGCGCACCAGAAGGCCCGTAATCAGAAGCACCAGGAGGCTCAGGGCATCCAGATTCAGCAGGAAACTGTCCGCCAGTTCACCGGTGGGTGGGCCCATGGAAAATTCACGCAGAATATAACCAGTTGGTAAATCCCTGTTCTCATCCCGCGCCAGCAGGTAAAGCCGGCTGCCGTACCCTTCTTTCGAAAGTTCTGCGGCCTCGCTGATATCGAGGAAAGGCGCACCATCCAACGTGTCGGCACCACTGCCGAGGCCAGTGTCACCGAAACACCCCATCGCCAACGGGTCGATGCCGATCACCCGCCCTTCCGGCGGCGGTCGCTGCAGCTCCAACCAGGGCGCCACACACACGCCGGCCATACGCAGGGCAGCAAAGTCATCCACACCCACCGGTCGCCCATCCGAGCGAATCACATGAGCGCGAGCCGCCACCGCATTCTCGCTCTGCAACAGACTATTGCGGGCCTGGTCGGTCAGTACCGTCACCCCGGTCCAAAGCATGGTTGCCAGCACAATCATCAACGCCAGAGCCAACAGCTGGATGGGGTGGCGGCGGTAGTGGCTGACGAAGGCGCGCGCAAGCATCATTGGTCAAACAGTCGTGCTGAGATCAAGCAAGTGGTCGCAGCGGGACGCCAGCTCCCTGTCGTGGGTAGCAAGGACCAGTGCACAACCGGTTTGCTGTTGCACAGTGAACAGGCAGTCCGCCACCTCATCAGCGGTGTGACGATCAAGGCTGCCGGTGGGCTCGTCCGCCAGAATCAACGCCGGAGCCATGGCGAATACCATGGCCAGTGCCGCTCGCTGGGCCTGGCCACCCGACACCTGATCCGGGTAACGGTCAGCTTCGGCCCCCACACCCAGGCGCTCCAGCCACTCACGCTCGCCGCCAGCATCGTGGCCGGCCAAATGGGAGCGCAGGCGAACGTTGTCCAGCAGCGAGAGCGCGGGCATCAGATTAACGTCCTGGAACACCACGCCAATGGTGCGCCGGCGGAGTTCTGCCCAGCGCACTTCGGCGCCTGCGCCAGTTGCTGCAAAGGACTCACCCGCGACGGCGATGCGTCCGTCATCCAGTGTCTGCAGGCCACACAACAGGTTCAACAAAGTGCTCTTACCGGAACCTGATCGTCCCACAACCGCCAGGGACTCCCCCGAACAAACCGACAGGGACAGATCCGCCAGCACGGACACCCGCTGGCGACCGCTGATATAACCTTTGCTTAACCCTTCAACGGCCAATACCGGACTTCCCATCATGCGCTCCGCTGGACAGTATCTTTAAGTACTATACAGCCCGAATGCCCTTATGGATCCGGGCCGGGACGTTGGTGAATTTGGATTTAGAGGCAGAAATGCTACGACTTTAGTCTTAACTCCCCTCACTTTTTTGTTGAAAATCTGATCTAATTCGCCCCTCTTTACTTGTGCTTACATTACCTACATATTTTTACCGCCTGGATACATTGAGTTACCGGGCCACCAAAGATCTCGCCTCATGGATAGCTACAAAGAACCCCTGAAAGCCCTGGCTCGCCCCTATCGCAAGGCGGTATTAAAGGCGTTGCTGGTTCTCACCATGCTCGGGGGCGCCCTGTTTGCCATGCTCAACCTGCTCACAGGCAGTTATCCGTTAGCCATCGTCGAACTCGCAATGGGTGCATACGCCATTCTCGTTTACAGGGCGGTACGCAACACACAGCATCTTGAGCGCTGGATCATTGCTTACGCCATCCCGTTTTTCACCGCCATGATGTTCGCCATGACCATCCCCAGAGCCTCGGCCACCGTACACGCCTGGGTGCTCCTGATTCCGATCGTCTCTCACCTGCTGATGGGGCGTCGACTTGGCCTGGCTATATCCGTGTTCTACATGAGCGTCGCCGGCATTATTTTCCTGCTCAGGTATCACGATGAGCCGGCCATGATGCAAGCGCTGCCAGTTGCCAACATTGCCGTCATCTCCCTGTGCATCCTGGTGTTCTCCCACGTCTACGAAGTGACCCGGGAACAGTCACAGCGCCAACTGCTCAAGATTGCCCAGACCGACACCCTCACTGGCCTTGCCAACCGGGCCAGGCTCAGTGACATCTTCAAACGGGAGCAACAGCGCAGCCGACGCTATAACACGCCGATGACCCTGCTCGCGCTCGACCTCGATCATTTCAAAGAGGTCAACGACCGCTATGGCCACGACACCGGCGATCTGGCCCTGCAACACGTTGCCCGTATTTTCCGGGAATGCCTGCGTGCAACCGATCTGGCGGCACGCCTGGGAGGGGAAGAGTTTGGCATACTGCTGACCAATACCAATGGCCAGCAAGGCCTGGAGGTGGCTGAAAAAATCCGCATTGCGGTCGCCTCTACCCCATTGACCGTCAACAACGACGTTATCCGTCTGACCCTCAGTGGTGGCGTCGCGGAGTTCGGGCCAGACGGCGAGACCCTGCGCCAGTTGGTAAGAGAAGCCGACAAACGTCTGTACGAAGCAAAGGACCGGGGCCGCAATCTGATCATACCTGCGGAGACAACGGCCAGCCTTCTGGAACCGCTGGAGTCAGACACCCACCGCGCATGAGACAGAATGCCGCATCCGACTGAAGACATTCCCGCAGTAGCACCGTCGAAAACCCGCTAGAATGCATGCCATGGAATGGCTGACTCACTCACAAACCGGTTTTCAACAGGCGGCGCGCTACCTTCTCACCATGCGCCTGGCCATCGTGGTCATTCAGTTGGTCGCCGTTGCCATCGCCGACACCATGGTCACCCTGGCCCATCGGCCAGAAGCCCTGTTGATCTGCCTGCTCTACACCGTACTGGCAACCCTTGGCTGGCTCTGGTTTACCCGCCGGCCTCCCCGTTTGACGGTTACGGTCAGCCTCGGGCTCGCCCTGGATCTTTTCCTGATCAGCGCCTGGCTATTCCTCACAGGAGGCTATACCAATCCGCTTGTCTCGCTGCTGCTGCTTCCCATTGCCGTTGCCATCATCCTGGTCCCCTTGCGCGAAAGCATTGCTCTGACGGTCATCGGTTTTGGCTTCTACACCGCCATGGTGCTGTGGCACACGCCGCTTACCCACGAACATCACAACGCCAACCTGACCCAACTGCACCTGATGGGCATGTGGGCCACCTTTGCCATCACTGCCACCATGCTGTTGCTGGTGGTTGGCTCACTGGCCCGTCGGTTGCGACAGAAACAGGGACAACTGGCCGAATTCCGGGAGAACCGGCTCAGGGATGAACAGGTGATTGCCCTGGGCCTGTCCGCCGCGGCGGTGGCGCATCGGCTGGGTACGCCGCTGAACACCATGGCCCTGCTGGTGGACGAAATGAAATCCGTGCACACCGACCCTTCGCTTGCAGACGACCTTGGGTTGATGGAGAAGCAACTGGGCCTTTGCAGCAACCACCTGCACCAACTGTCTACTGCCGCCATGCAGGCCAAGGCCGCGCAGCAGGAAATCCTTCCGCTGCACTTCTGGATGATGCGGCTGCGGGAGTCAGCCACGCTGTTGTGGCCGGCGTCGCCCATCCACTGGCAGGCGCCATTCCCCGACCAGCCCGTCGCCGTGGATGCCACCCTGGACCAGGCCATACTGAACCTTCTGGCCAACGCCCTGACGGCCAGCCCATCGTGGGTCACGGTCAGCGCGGGGGACAGCGACGAGGGACGGGTCGCAATCGTGGTTGAGGATCATGGCAAGGGTCTGGAACTCTCACTGCAGAACACCGCCGGCGATGGCGTTGTAGACTCCGAACATGGCCTGGGCGTAGGGCTGTTCCTCTCCAACGCCACCATCCAGCGCCACGGCGGCACCCTCAAAGCCAGGGCCGACCGCACGGGCACCACCATGATCATCGACCTGCCACAAGCGCAAGCCCATACCCAGGGCGACAAGGAGGCGGAATGAACGGCCAGCCGACCTGGTTGCTGATCGACGATGACGAAGCCTTCGTGCAGGTGCTACAGCGTTCCCTGAAGCGCCAGAACATCGAGGCCACGTGTGCCCTCAACCGTCTGGAGGCCATAGCAGCACTGGAATCACAGACCTTTCATCGCTGCGTGCTGGATCTCAACCTGGCCGGCGAAAGCGGCCTGCAATTACTGCCGGAGCTGCTGGCCCTTCAACCCGAACTGGAGGTGCTGGTACTGACGGGGTATGGCAGCATCGCCACCGCCGTGGAAGCCATGCGCCGGGGTGCCGTCAACTACCTGTGCAAACCGGTCACACTGAGCCAACTGACGGCCGGTTTCAGCCCACTGGACGGCCCACCGGCAACCCGTGAAGAACCCCCAACGGTGGAGGAAATGGAGTGGGAACACATTCAACGGGTGCTGAACGAGCACGACGGCAATGTGTCCTCAACGGCCCGGGCGCTGAACATGCACCGGCGAACCCTGCAACGGAAGCTTCAGAAGCATTCCCGCTGGCGGAATCAGTGATGCTATGAACACGCAGCGTTGGGTGCGGGTTAAACGGCGTCAGGCCAGGCGCCGTAGCCAGGTTTCACGCTGCAGGTAGATCACCATGATAACGGCTTTCACCACTTCATCCGCAACAAAGCCGGCAAACACACCCCAAAGGCCAAACCCAAGATAGAGCCCAAAATACCAGGCCACGGGCACCCCGACACCGGCAAAGCCAATCAGGGTGATCACCATCGGTGCGCGGGTATCGCCACCGGCCCTCAGAATGCCCGGAATAATCATGGTTAACGCCGTGGCACCGCTGTAAAGAACGCTCAGGGCCACCATCCAGATCACCCGCTCCCGGGTTAAATCGCTGATTTCGTAGAACTGCAGGAACAAGGGGGTAAGCAATGCCACGATCAATGTCAGCAACGGCAGCACCAGCAACACCATGCGGATACCCATGGCGGTGTAGGCTCGTGCCCGCTGCGGATGCCGGCCGCCCAGCGATTCCCCCAGGGCAATGCTAACGGCCTGCTGCAATCCGACACCCGGAGCCAGCGAAAACCCACGAATAATCGACGCCACCAAAAAGGCCGCGTAAGCTTCCGCACCCACCCGGTTAAACATCATGGTGTAAATGAACGCCGACCCCTGCCACAGAAAACCATCTACGGACAGCGGATACCCCAGGTACAGGATTCGCCTGAGCCGTTGCCACGCCAGCCCGGAGACATCCCTTACCCGGGCATTGACCGCCGGATGGCGGAGAACGGCGCGTAGCATGAACATCGCCTGAAACAACCACGCCAGAACAGTGGCGATTGCAACACCGGGAAGCCCAAGAGGCGGAAACAGGGGCTCGGTTACGCCCTGAATGGCACCGCCAAACAGCAACAGGTAGTTACCAAGGGCGTTAAGCACATTGCCATACAGGGCCAGTCGCATGGGGGTGCGGGTGTTGCCGAGGGACTGGAGCACATACATGGCCACATGGGCAATTACCAGAGCAGGCAACCCCAGCCCGATGATCCACAGATAGCCATAGCCAATGCCCGGCAGCCCGGAGCGCTCCGCCGGAGCACGGAACAGGTCCGTAGTCAGCAAAGCCAGAAGCGACTCGCCAAAGACAATATAGAGAGCCCCAATGGCCACGCCCGTAAACAGGCCGGCGGTCAGCAGGGTTGCCAGGGTCTCACGGATCTCGGCGTGCTTCCGGGCGCCACGCAACTGGGCGGTAATCACGGCACCACCCTCAGTCAGGACCGCATAGCAGAGTACCACCAGGAAGTTCAGCTGCAGGCAGATTCCCAGCGCTGCGATGGTCTGCTCACCGAACTGACCCACCATCAGGTTGTCCACCACGCCGGTGAGCTGAAACAGATAGAACTGGATAATGATGGGCCAGGCCAGGGTCATCAACCGCTGGCGCACGGGGCCTGAACTGGGGACCATAGGCCGTTCCGGAAAGGGTATTGCCAGATACTAACAAGCCGGGGCTGGCTTGCAGTCCTCCCCGAACGCCTTTTGGGGGGCGTAGGTTGCTCCTGGGCTATCGGTTGCTGAAAACAACACCCAGGATTCCTCACCGCCGCTTTTGCGGCAGTTTTCCCGTGTTTTTACTACGAATCGCCCCGCTTTGCGCCAATCCCAGCAGGCGGCGAAACTTGGGGCACTCCATATGACTGGGCGCAGAACAAATCGCGGCATGTCTAAGACCATCGCGCATCGCTACCAATTCGTGAATGGTCCGATCCAGTTCGTCGGCCTTACTCACCAGCAGTTCCCTGTCGATGTTCGGATTTCCCTTCGACCCAATCATGCGGGCGATTTCATCGAGTGAAAACCCCTCCGCACGTCCCAGCGCTATCAACGCCAGCCGCTCCAATATGCTGTCGTTGAAAACCCGGCGCAACCCTTGTCGGCCAATGGAGCTGATTAGTCCTTTCTCTTCATAGAAGCGCAACGTGGACGCCGGCACGCCAGACCGTTTAGCGACTTCAGCGATATCCATAAACACTCCTTGACCTCAAGTTGACTTGAAGTTGTACGATCTCAACAACGCGAAATCAAGAGGAATAAAGGACGAGTTATGAACCAACTACTTTTTATCGTATTCATCGGCATCGGAGCGACGGCTGTAACGGACTTGTGGGGGATCGTACGCAAGACACTGCTAGGCATTCCGCCCCCAAACTACGGGATGGTAGGACGCTGGATTGCCCATATGGCTCACGGGCAATTTCGCCACGACTCTATTGCAGCATCGTCTCCCAGGCGCGCGGAACACTTCATAGGGTGGGTAGCCCACTATCTGATTGGCACGGCCTTCGCTGCCTTACTCATTGGCATCTGGGGTGAGTCTTGGATTGATAACCCAACGATTGGTCCTGCACTCGTCGTTGGCATCGGAACCGTGGCTGCACCGTTCTTGCTGATGCAACCGGGCATGGGCGCGGGATTTGCCGCCTCCCGAACAAAAGACCCAACGGCAGCGCGACTGCAGAGCCTGATAACGCACACAGTGTTTGGTCTCGGCTTATTCGTATCCGGCTGGGCCACCCAAATCACTCAGTCACTGTGAACATCTCAGTCAGCAAACGATATCCAGGAGAACAGAATGCATATTCCAGCACGATTTGCCCCAATCTTATTCAGCGCCATGCTCTCGGCCATCATGGTCTGTATCGTATCCGCCTTTGTTCTTGCGACCTCGCAGGGGCTCCATTCCGGTTTCGCTGCACAGTGGCTCAAAAGCTGCCTGACAACCTGGCCAATCGCCTTCCCGACAGTCGCGATTGTGGCGCCGTGGGTGCGGCGGATCGTTGAGCGACTGACCGGTTAGATTCGGAGGTGATAATCACTCGCTGTAGGGCGACCGGTTAGTTGTAATGATTACCCGAGTTCCCTGAAGCGTGTAAATGCTGATGCGATCAGCGCTCCATAGATCGGAAGAAAAACCACTAAAAACAGCATGCGCGCCCTTGGAATGGAGCCGAAGTCGCAATGAAAAGGGTGTCGCTGTGCCTGCGCTGGTTAGCCATTTTCGGCGACACCCATGAGTACATCCAAAGCACTACCTTCACTTTGCAGAGAAAAGGGAACCGATGTCGAACACTCAGCAAACCCCGCTTCCGTCAGTGCCGATTTAATCTGTTGCTCTGTGAATCCATACCCTTCATCGCCCTCTTCTTTGAGCCAATCCCACTGAACCAAGCAACCACCTTTGTTAAGTAGTTGTTTCAAAAGCCCGAGCGTTTTTACGTAATCGGGCACAAAGGCCAGCGCTGAGGAAGCCACCACAAGATCAAACTTCGGTGACAAAAGATTATTATTTTTGATCAGATCTTGATCTAGCTCTGATGCGATTGTTGCAACATTCTTCAGGCACTTATTTTCGAGTACTGAAATCATTTTTTGCGAAGCGTCGAGACCCACCACTGAGCTCGCTGCGTTCGACAACCTTTCGGTAAGCAAGCCCGTGCCGCAACCAAAATCAAAAATGCGAAGCCCCTCTAGCTCCACAGTATTTTGCAAGGCAAGGTAGGCGTTATCGGCATAATCAATGACGGCTTCATTGCTGTCCCACTCAGCTGCGTATTCATCCCAACTTCCACTCATTCTAGAAGGTTCCTTCGTTTATCTAATTTTTCCTAGCGCCAGCCGCAAAACGGCTGCTTGGGCGTCCCTCTATCAGCCTTTGTTAGGCGGACATGACTCGCTACGGCCTAATTTGAACTTTCTCATCTGGCGGAGCGCCTTCCTCGCACTTCTTACAGTTGAGAAGATGTCCGAGCATTTCATTCCGCGTTTCTAACGTTTCCACCCAAGGTCGATTCTGCCAGGGCGGATTGTGCCTCACATGCTGAAAATGCCCGCATGACAGTTCCGCAACCCAATCGTCGAACTCATCTTTGTGGAATCCCGTAATTGGTTGGTTCATGGGTAACTCGGCTACCTAACGCTGAGGTAACCGGCACCGGAGCGCAAGCGGAGGGAACCAAAACCCGCCAGGGGGTTGGTGTCCGGTTGACCGTATGGTTAGCTGCTGGTGCCGTTTACTCGCTGACAATTTTGATATCCCCAATCTCTGTAGCCCGCAGAGGCCTTGTTGCACCTTTGATAAGGACAGACTTAGGTCCAAGCCACTCAACCTCAATACCGGAGTTTTTCGGATGGCCTGTTTCGATGTAGAAGTTCCCCGCATCATCCGAGTGGAGCTCCTCCCCAGAAGCCAAAATCGATAGCTGAGTTGAGAAGCCAGTGGTTGCACCGCAGTCCCGCTGAAAGATGACAACCTTATTCGCGCGATTCGGGGCCCATATTTCTGATTCAACTTGATTCCCGCACATGTCATCAAGCGAAAGCCAAACAGCTGCCAAACCGCCAATGGCAATCACCACCAGTACTAGTAAGACGCCAAAAACAGCTTTGATAACCTTGCTCATCCTGTACAGCTAACGCCTGCGCAGCGAAGCGGAGCGAAAGCCGTCAGGTGGCGGCCCATCGGGCCGGAACGAATTTGAGCACTTGTTATGAGTTGTCATTGCCGTGCAGCTCCTCCCTAATTTCCTGCCACTGCTCCCACGCCTGTTCAGGGTCAATATCAGCGTAGCCGCGGCGCTCTTCAAGCTTCGGGATTACTGAAATAGGCATTGCGATACAGGCAGCACCGTCACGGATATTGATAACTTCGTCTTGCGTTAGCGGTGAACCCTTTTCCTTTTCTTTGTTGAGTAACACTGCAACCAGGGCAGGAACGGGAACGATCTCAATCGATTCCTCAGCTTCTGATTTCTTTCTAATCCGATTTAAAATATTCCCGAACATCTTGAGGCCTCAAGACTCATAACGCGGAGCGCACCAGCGGCCTGACAAGGCCGTTCGAGTAACGCGGCTTGTTATCAGTGTCTCAGTCATACTCCGCACTCTGAGGCAGATCGTCCGTAATCTCGAACCAGGGAGCCTTGCTGCCCACGAATACGTGGCGCCCTGCTTTTACTGCCGGATCGGTATCGAGTGTTCCGAGTGGGAAGCCGTAGATCTCGGGGTTTGCATCGAATTTTGTGTAGAGGCTAGAACCGCAATTTGAGCAAAAGCCCTTGCGCTCACCCGGAGAGGATTCGTAGAACTTCATCAGCTCCTGACCTTTGACGGTGTGCCAGTCAGAAGACTGCACCTTTGCGCGGGTTCTGAACGCTGAGGCGTGTAGCTTCCTGCACATTGAGCAATGACAGTTCAGGACATCGGTCAGCGGACCGTTGATTTCGTATTGAATGCCTCCGCAGAGACAGCTACCCGTTTGCTTCATTAATGCACTTCCTTGTGTGATAACGCTTGCAGCATGCGCGCCCATGGAATGGAGCCGAAGGCACAATGTAATGGGCGTTGCCGTGCCTGCGATTGTTAAATAATTATTTCTCAATCTTCAACGACGCGAGAATATCTTGAATCTCTTCACGGCTTCCAGTCCTTTCATCCTGGCGTGTTCCTGCGCCAATCATGAAAAAGTAATCTCCGCGAGGAACGATCCAGAGTTCTGAAGTGGTTTGGAAGGAGCGGCCGTCAGGAATTTCCATGGTGTAATTCATGCGGGCGTAGGCCGATTCAATACCCGAAACAAAGACCTCTTTGGGTGGTTGAACAAGCACAAAATCTTGGAACGCGTTCTTAAATTGGGGCATCACCAGGCTGATAATATCCTGAGGCGACTTTCCCTTGAGACCGCCAAATGGTTTGAGATTAACCTTGAAGCTTGGATTTACGTCGTCATACGGCATCGGGTATTTGGTCATCGCAACAAGGGGGGCTGTTGCATACTTCTGCATGGCCGCATGAAACTCCTCATCCTTAAGTTTGACGCCCTTAATGTTATCCATGTTTTGGGCGGCCGTTACGTAACTCCAGTCTGCTGGCTTAGTCACCTCAAGGCCAGCAGTCGGGTTGTTGTATACATCTGGCTCCGCCGCGACCGCCGAACCCGCACCCAAAATCAGAACTGCGGCGACAAACATATTTATATACGGTTTCACAAAACTCTCCTTGTTATCTAACGCCCTGGCTTTGCGGCGTGGATTTATCGATGCGTGTCTACTGAAGTGGGGGAAGTCCACATCGCTGTGACTGCGCTTGTTATGCATTTATATATTTAATATGGGTATTAATACGCCAAAAAAATCCAATTTGAATTATTGACACAAAGCCAACCATAATCCATTCCATAGCAGATTCAGGTAATGATAAAGCTTCACTTAAAATCCCAACTAACACACCAAATAATAGCGACAACAAAAATAACTTAACTAAAATTGGGAAGGTCAGAGCCGTCATTCTAGATATGTAATCAATGCCACTATCACCGTTATTAGAGGTGTACGTAATACTCACTCCAAAAATAAGTATGCCTACCATCGCTACGGCCTCTACCAATACCGAAACCAGATCTTCTCTGGGCGATAAGGCGGTAAGGTACATAGCTAAAGTCATAAATATTGATACGGCTAAATAGTATTTCTTCCACTCCCTTTGCCCAATCGAATTATTTTTTATATCTTCGGCAAGCGATGATGTTTTCCAAATATACATGATTACTCCTTAGTTTCAGATTGATTGCATAACGCTGCGCACAGCGGCGGCTGAAAGCCGTCCGGTGGCCGAAGGCCACGTACTGATGCGCCTTGTTAAATATTCTTATTGATTCTCTGAAAGCCATTCTTTGGATAGCTCTTTGCCTTCAGCAATTTGCTCTTTAGTCATAAACTTACTCAGCTCATCTAAAGCACCACGAGATGACCATTTTACGTCCATATCTGATGATTTCTGAGTTAAAAAGCGCGCGATATCGAACCATTTGTAAGCTTTAATATAGTCTTTCTCAACGCCTGTTCCCGCGACGTACATTGACCCTAGGTTTATCATACCTCTCGCTGATCCTGCTTCCGCGGCAGATTCATATAGCTCAACCGCTTTAGAGTCATCTTCATTCGTGCCTAAACCTAGGTCATACATATAACCGAGGTTCGCCTTCGCCAGAGGTAGCCCTTGCGCGGCAGACTTTTCATACCACATCAGGGCTTTTGCAAAGTTTTTGTCAACTCCATCGCCGAATTGGTAGTGACTTCCTAAATCGTTTTGAGTCTGTGGATCACCAGAGCTAGCTTTCAATTCCAGACCTGAAATATCAACTTTTGGCGCAGAAGCACAACCCACTAGAAACACCAGAAGGGTCGATGCAAAAATAACTTTAGGTTTACTCATAAACTCTCCATTTACGAGATATTTAACGCTGAGCACAGCGGCGCCACGAAAGTGGCGTCCGGCGGCCATCGGCCGCGTACTGATGCGCCTTGTTAATGGCCGGTTACCCGGCGGTTTATCCCTGGCACCCAAACCCGAATGCCCTCTGCCATGCAGCTTGCACCCAGCCTAGCCCATGGCGAAAGGAACCAGAACACGAAACCTAATGATTTTGCAGTGTTTTGCGGGGAGACGAGTTGGACGGTGGTAAACATTTGAAAGCAACTCCCTGCTTTACTGACTGAATCCTTCCGAGGCCTTGGCCATTAACAGCGTATTATACGAACCCGTTCGTATATCACCCATTCGTATAACTCCAATTCCGGCCGCCCCTTCCAATCCAATAAATCTCTTTAGAATCAACATATAAACAGGAAACACCACGGCTTCCGCCGGAGTTATACGCCCTCCTTGGTCTCTAACGCACCCACGAATAAGGGCGTATAACTCCGCAATGCTCTAAACCAGCTTCAACAGTATCAGATACTTATAACGATTTGCCGCCCCTTGCCTGGAGTTTTGCGAACCGGTTCGTATAACTCCAGGCTGCGAGGTCGGTTTTAGACCAAGCCCGTTCGCCAATCAGGGGCCACGGGTAACGCCGAATTTCCGATGTGGAACAGGCTCACGCAACGATAATGCTAAACTGGCCGCAGACTCACACCATCTCCAAAGGCAGGACAGCGCATTGAGCCAACTGAAACCTCTCGTTTCCAGGGAATGGCAAGCCTTCTGGCTGGCCATCGGTTTCCTAACACGCATTCCCATGCTGGTGCGTATCGACTATTCCCCCCGCCTGATGAATCAGTGCAGTGTCTATTTCCCTCTGGTTGGGCTGGTGCTCGGCGTCATTTATGCGGGGCTGTACATGGCTGTGGTGCAGCTTTGGAGCCCGCTGGTCAGTCTCATTCTTATTCTGGGTTTTCACCTGTGGATTACCGGCGCGTTCCACGAGGATGGATTGGCCGACAGTGTCGACGCGTTGGGCGGCGGGTATACCCTAGAAGCCAGGTTGCGGATCATGAAGGACAGCCGCATCGGCACCTACGGTACGGTGGCGCTGGTGGTCGCGTTGGTGCTGAAACTTGCGCTGCTGGCTGAAGCTCAACCGGTGTGGCTGGCGCTGATCCTGGCCCCGATGGTGTCGCGTCTCGCGCCACTGATGATCATGGGCTTCCTGCCGTATGTGACCGACCCGGACAAGAGCAAGAGCAAGCCGGTGGCCGAAGATTTCTCGCGTTCACGACTGGCGATTGCCACCGTGTTCACCGCGATTGTCTCTCTGGCCCTCATCCCGTTTGAGACCAGGGCACTGCTGTGGCTCGTTATCGCTACGCTGGGTACGGCCATTGTCTGGGGCGGGTATTTACGCCGGCAACTGGGTGGCTATACCGGCGATACCCTCGGGGCCAGCGTGGTGTTTGCGGAACTGGTCCTACTGCTTGGGCTTGCGATGTAAAGGTTCAACGGTCAGTTCCGAATCCGGCGAGTTTTTCCGGATTTCGCTGGTACACTTTCCATCATGGACACATTAAACGATGACCTTTGCTACCAGGCACTGAAAACCCGTGACGCCCGATTCGACGGTCGCTTCTACACCGCTGTGTTGACCACCGGGATTTTCTGCCGTCCCATTTGCCCGGCGGTGACGCCCAAGCGGGGGAACGTGCGTTTTTACCCGTCTGCAGAAACGGCCATGGCCAACGGCTTTCGACCCTGTCTGCGGTGCCGGCCAGAAGCGGCACCTGGCAGCCCGGCTGCTGCCGGGGTTCACACCACCGTGGCCCGGGCAGTGCGGCTGGTGGACGAAGGTGCTCTGGATAACGGCTCCGTGGCGGAGCTGGCCGAGCGGCTGGGCATTACCGACCGCTACCTGCGCCAGCTCTACAAACGCCACACCGGAGCCACCCCACAACAACACGCCCAGGCCCGGCGCTTACTGCGGGCCCGGCAGTTGATTGTCGACAGCAACCTCAGCATGACGGAGATCGCGGAGATTGCCGGTTTCAGAAGCCTGCGCCGCTTCAATCACACCCTGAAAGAAGCCTACGGCAACGCACCGACGGCATTCCGCAGAGGTCTCAAGCCACCGCTCAAAGCCACACAGAACGGTGCAGACGATCTTTTTCTGCCGGCCCACGACGACCTGGTTCTGTTCCTGCGGGCCCGGCCACCGTTCGACAGTGAGCAGTTACTGACCTTCTTTCGGGCACGGGCCATTCCGGGCCTGGAAGCGGTTGGCGCGCACCACTACGCGCGATCGCTCTGCATTGCTGGGCAACCGGGGCTGGTCATCTGCCGCCCAAGCGACAATCCCCCGGGGGTGCAGGTTATCCTTCGTGGGCCGGCACGGCAGTCCATTCTGGAGGTGAGTGCACGGATACGCCGTTTGCTTGATCTGGATGCGGACCTGCCCGGCATCAGCGAACACCTGGCGCAGGACCCGCTATTGGAACCACTGGTCGCACGGCATCCCGGCCTGCGCGTTCCGGGCAGCTGGGAACGGTTCGAGTTTGCGGTTCGGGCCATTCTGGGGCAGCAGGTGTCCCTCTCCGCGGCGCGAACCCTGGCCGGGCGGCTGGTGGCTCGTTATGGGCGGCCCCTTCCCGACGATCTTGCCGGGGGCACGGGTATTACCCATAGATTCCCGGAACCGGCAGCACTCGTCGGCCAGCCGTTGAACAAACTGGGTATGCCCGGCAGCCGTGCAGACACCCTGGCACGAATCACCGCCCGGTTTGCCGAACCCGGTTTTGCCGAGCAGGATGGCAACACCCTGCTGGCGCAGTTGGCCCCCATGCGGGGCATCGGCCCCTGGACACTCCACTATCTGGCCCTGCGCGGTCTGGGGGATCCAGACGCGTTTCCCGCCAGCGATCTGGGCATACTCAAGGCTTCGGCCCATCTGGGCGGCCCGCAAGACGCCAAAGCCCTGACGCGCCACGCCGAACGCTGGCGGCCATGGCGGGCTTACGCAGCGCAGTACCTGTGGACATCACTGAACACCCATCCACCCCGGCAGGAGACACCATCATGACAACTCAAATTCATGTCAGCCGCTTCCCCAGTCCCGTTGGCCCCCTGAGCCTGGCCACGGTGGATGACCAACTGGTGCACCTGGACTTCGACGACAACGAAGAGCGCATGCACTCGCTGCAAAACCGCCGGTTCCGGCAGCCGGAGTGGCGCGAGCAACCGAACAGCGCCCCCGGGACCATTATCAAGTGGCTGAACGCCTACTTCTCGGGGGTGATCAAGCCCCTGCCGTGGAAGGACATCCGCTTGACCGGCACCGAGTTCCAACAGCAGGTCTGGCAGGGGCTGACGGGGATTCCAGCGGGTGAGCACCGCTCGTACAGTGCGCTGGCAAACACCCTGGGCAACCCGAAGGCGGTGCGCGCTGTCGCTCGCGCCAATGCCCTCAACCCCATTGCCATTCTGATCCCCTGCCACCGGGTGATCGGAGCCAATGGTACGTTGACGGGCTACGCGGGCGGCCTGGAACGCAAGGCGTGGTTGCTGGACCACGAATCGCGGAACCTGAAGAGGGTTTAACCCCACGGGGCTGTGCATTTGCGGCGATAATGGCGACAATCACCGCACGGATTTATCGTGCAAGGATCAGGAGCCCAGCCCCACATGTCATCGCAATCGCCTGTCGCCCCCACACAGGGCAAGCCGGAAGACAAACGCGCGCTCTGGTCCTGGGCGCTCTACGACTGGGCCAACAGCGCCTTTTTCACCATCATTCTGACCTTTGTCTTCGCTCAGTACTTCAGCGTGTCAGTGGTGCAGGACGAGGTAAAAGGCACGGAAGCCTGGGGCAACATCGTTGGCATTGCCGGTGTGTTCATCGCAATCCTGGCACCGATATTGGGGGCCATTGCAGACCAGTCCGGCCGTCGCAAACCCTGGTTTATCAGCTTCACCCTGCTTTGCGTGGTCTCCTGCGCCATGTTGTGGACGGTCACGCCGGAGCAGAATCAGTTCTGGAACGCAGCACTGTGGGTTGGCCTGGGTACACTCGGTGCCGAGTTTGCGTTCATTTTCTACAACTCCATGCTGCCGGATCTGGCAAGCCCGGCGCGAACCGGGCGCTGGTCAGGCTGGGCGTGGGGGCTGGGTTACACCGGCGGTGTGCTAAGCCTTATCGTGGCGCTGTATGGCTTTATCGAAGCCGATGCCAACCTGTTCGATCTCAATCGGGACAACGCTGAGCATGTGCGTGCCACGTTTGTGCTGGTAGCGGTGTGGTATCTGGTATTTGCCCTGCCGGCCTTTATCTTTGTTCCGGACCGCCCATCCACCGGCCTGGGAATTGCCGCCGCCACCCGCGCCGGGTTCCGGCAACTGAAGGAGTCCATCGCCCAGGTTCGCCAATACAAGGACATCGTGCGCTTCCTGATCGCCCGCATGCTCTACACCGATGGCCTGGCCACTATCTTTACCTTCGGCGGGGTGTACGCGGCGGGTACCTTCAATATGGGCTCTACGGAAGTGCTGCAATTCGCCATCGCCCTGAACGTCACCGCCGGCTTGGGCGCACTGGGCTTCGCCTGGGTGGATGACGCCCTCGGCGGGCGCAACACTATCCTGCTGTCACTGGTGGGATTGGGCTGCAGTGCCCTCGCCATTCTGGTAGTGGACGGCGCCACCGCGTTCTGGGTATGGGGCATGATCCTGGGCATCTTCGTGGGGCCATTGCAGTCCGCCAGCCGTTCCCACCTGGCCCGCATCGCCCCGCCGCACCTGCAAACGCAGATGTTCGGCCTGTTCGCGTTCTCTGGCAAAGCCACCGCGTTTGCTGGCCCGCTGTTGGTGGGTTGGGTCACGGCCGTTACTGACAGCCAGCGCTGGGGAATGAGCACCATTCTGGTGTTCCTGGTGATTGGCTTCCTGCTGATGTTGACCATACCGGCCAGCGAAACACGGGAATCGGAAGCAACCGGCTAACACCTTCAGGGCGCGGCGCTGGCTATCCATCCGATAATGGCGACCGCGGCCAAAAGTCCGAGCCACAACCACACGCCGCGATGTACAAGTTGGATAGCCGCATCAATGGTCTCGGCCGATGCCGGTTCACCCTCACCAAGCACGGGCCGTTGCTTGATGCCTGAGGCGTAGGGCGCAGGGCCACCGAGTACAACACTCAAAGCCCCGGCCCCTGCCGCCATGACCGGGCCGGCATTCGGGCTGTCCCAGGCCGGCGCCTGTGCCCGCCAGCAACGAAAGCCGCCACGGACATCGCCAAGCAGGCTGTAGGTCAGCGCCGTGAGGCGAGCGGGTACCCAGTTCAATGCGTCGTCCAGCCTCGCCGCAGCGCGGCCAAAATACTGGTAGCGATCAGTTCGATACCCCCACATGGCGTCCAGGGTGTTCACCAGCCGGTGAAGCAATACGCCCGGAACGCCGGCTACGAGAAACCAGAACAGGCTGGCGAACACGGCATCGGCGCCGTTTTCCAACATGGACTCGGTCGCGGCTATCGCAATGCCATTGTCATCAAGCGCCGCTGCATCACGACTGACGATACGGCCAACCTGCTCCCGGGCATTCTCAAGATCGCCCCCATGCAACGCGTCAGACACGGCACGGCCATGCTCCGTCAGGCCACGAATGGACAGGGCAAAATACAACACCACAGCCTGAACCAGCAGGTATTCCCAGTTCCCCAACCACCAGCGCAACCACTCGGCTGCCGCCAGTACGGGTATCACAGCGATTAACAGGGCCAGGAACCCGAGAACCATCGATCCTGCCATTCGCTCAGGTAGACGATTCATTCTCTGTTCGAGGAAGGCGGCGACATGCCCAAAACCAACGAGCGGGTGCCACCGACGCGGCTCACCCAGCCAGCGATCCAATACAACGGCGATAAAACAAGCTGTCACGGCGAGAATGAAGGCGTTCAAATCAGCAATGTCTCTTCGAGCGGGCGGTGGGTTGTCGTGATCGAAAGGAAGTCTAACCGAGTGGCTGCTATCCTTGACACTTTTTCAGGCCGGGTAGACCATCTTCAGCTCCCGACACTTTGCCACCTCAGGATCCAACCATGCCGCTGCCTTCCTGCTGGACACAGCCGTTGCCACCCTCCGACACCCATTTTTCTGAGCGGGCACGGCAACGCCAACACGTGCTCACCAAGCCCCGGGGGTCTCTGGGGCAGCTAGAAGACGTAGCGATTACACTGGCGGGCCTTCAGCGCACGCAACATCCGCAGGTCAACCCTGTCCGCATCGCTGTTTTCGCGGCGGATCACGGCATCTGTGCGGAGGGCGTATCCGCGTACCCCCAGGAAGTCACCGCCCAGATGATTGCGAACTTTGCCAGCGGGGGTGCGGCTATCAGCGTGTTGGCTCGGGAACTGGGAGCCTCGCTGGAAGTGGTAAATCTCGGAACCGTCGGCGACGTTCCGCCGTTGACCGATGTACGTGATGAGCAGATCGCAGCGGGCACCGCCAATCTGGCCACAACCGACGCGATGACGCCGGGCCAGTTTGAACAGGCGCTGGCCAGTGGTGACAGGGCCGCCGCCCGCGCCGCGGATGACGGGTGCCGACTGTTTGTGGGCGGCGATATGGGCATCGGCAATACCACCAGTGCCACCGCCGTGGCCTGCGCGTTGCTGGAACAAAGCCCGGAAAACCTGGCCGGGCCCGGCACGGGGCTGGACGCAGCCGGCGTGTCTCGAAAGTGTGAGGTCATCGCCCGGGCGTTGGCCAGGCATGGCAACAACCGCGATCCCCTGGCGGTGCTGGCCTCCCTCGGCGGGTTCGAGATTGCTGCGCTGGCAAGCGCCATTCTGGGTAGCGCGGCGCGCGGCGTTCCCGTACTGGTGGACGGATTCATTGTTTCCGTTGCCGCCTTAGTAGCTGTTCGCCAACAACCACAACTGCGGCACTGGCTTGTGTTCGCCCATCGTTCGGCGGAACCGGGGCACCAGGCGGTGCTGGACGCCATGAATGCCAGGCCGTTGCTGGATCTGGGTATGCGCCTGGGTGAAGGCAGCGGCGCTGCGGTGGCGGTTCCGCTGCTTCGCAGTGCCTGTGCCCTGCACAACCAGATGGCCAGCTTCGCTGACGCCGGCGTGACCGACAAGGACGAGGGCTGAAGCGGGGATGACCAATAACCAGAACACCACTGCGTTTTTCGACCTGATCCGTCATGGTGAACCTGCCGGCGGGCCCATGTTCCGGGGCAGCAAGGATGATCCACTGAGCGACACCGGCTGGCAGCAGATGAACGCGGCTATCAGGGACGATGACCAGTGGGATGTGATCATCACCTCCCCACTGCTGCGCTGCCGCCTCTTCGCAGAACAGTTGGCGGAGCAACGTCAGATTCCGTTGCACCAGGAGCCACGGCTGCGGGAGATTGCGTTCGGTGATTGGGAGGGCAGAACCTCCGAGAACATCATGGCCGATACGCCCGAGGCGCTGAACCGCTTCTGGAGCGACCCGGTTCGTTATCCTCCGCCCGGTGGTGAGGCTATCACCGAGTTCCGGCAAAGGGTCAGCAGCGCCTGGCAGGATTGGCAAACCCAGGCGGCAGGCAAGCGGGTACTCGTGGTGTGCCATGGCGGCGTGATTCGCATGCTCCTGGCGGAGGTAATGGGTATCCCCACTGAACGCTCTTTTTCAGCGTTAACGGTTCCCTACGCCTGCCGCAGCCGTATCCGCGTGGACATCTCGGAGCATGGCCTGCTCAGTTGCCTGCAAACGCACGGCGCATAATCAGCCTTTCAACGTTTGCGGCAGCCCTGCCACGCTCATCAGCACCCGCTCGCAACAGGTGGCAAGATCCTGGTTGAGCCAACCCAGTTCATCGCAGAAACGGCGGGTGAGCGGGTCCATGCCGATGGTACCCAGGCCCACTTCATTACTGACAATCACGATCTGGCCCGGATAGTTCTCCAATACCCGCAGGAAGGCGGTACGCTCACGGGCAAACACTTCATCGCCGGCAAACAGCAGGTTGCTCACCCACAGGCTCATGCAATCCACCAGCAACAAGGGGGGCTGTGGTTCCCTGGCGTAACCATCCAGCAGGGAGGCCAGCTTCAAGGGCTCTTCTGCCAACCCCCATTCCGGCGGCCGATTCTGCCGGTGGCGGGCCACCCGCCGGGTCATTTCCTCATCGTCGGCGGTCGCCGTTGCAACATAGACCACCGGTGAACCGGCGTCACAGGCAATACGCTCCGCCAGCGCGGTTTTGCCGGATCGAATGCCCCCAAGGACCAGTGTATGAATAGCAGACAAAACCCATCCTCTCGTGTGTAAACCAACGCTATCTTGCCCAACATCATGGCCGTAAAACAGCGCCACTGCTATATTGCGTGATAAATTCCAGAGGCGTAACCGGTGCGAAAAGGAAGCGAACAATGCAGGCAGAGCTGATCGAGATACGCAACCACCTGGCCCAGCACGCTCCGTTTGATGAAATGCCGGAGAATGTCCTGGACCGTATCGTCTCCAGCATCGAAGTCGCCTATTTCCGCGCTGGCACAGACATTCTCACGCTGGGCGAACGAAACACCTACCTGCACTATGTGCGCAGCGGCGCCGTCGAGATTTATCGCCGCTCTGGCGAGCTATACAACCGCATTACCGAAGGTGAGATTTTCGGTCAGTTTGGTCTGCTGATGAACAAAACCGTGCGGTTTCCGGCCAAGGCTATTGAAGACTCCCTGATCTACCTGATTCCCGACGAAATATTTCAATATTTGTGGGAAAACGACGAGAACTTCACCGATTTTGTCGAAATTGAGGACCATTCACGTCTGCGGTCGGCACTTTCACGGCGGGAGAAATCGAATCAACCGATGACAGCACGGGTGACCCGGCTGATTTCCCGCGAGCCGGTTATGGCACCCAATACCGTGCGCCTTCAGGAGGCCGCCCGAATCATGACGGACCGGGGAGTGTCGGCCCTCTTGCTGATGGACGAGAGCGGCAAACAGCCCCGGCTTTCAGGCATCATTACCGACCGTGACCTGCGCACCCGCGCCCTCTGCGAGGCACTGCCGTCGGAAACACCCATCAGCGACATCATGACGGAAGAGCTGATCACCACCCGTTCCGACGCCTTCATTTTCGAGGCCATGCTGACCATGCTGCACAACAACGTGCACCACCTGCCGGTATTGGAGGGTGACAAGGTGCGGGGTGTGATTGCACTGTCGGACATCGTCAAACACGAATCCCAGAGCAGCCTGTATCTGGTCAGTAACATCTATCATCAGCAGGATGTGAAGGGCCTGAAGCGCTTGAGCAAGGACGTGCCCAACACCTTTGTGCGCATGGTCCGTGAAGATGCGAACTCCCATATGATCGGCAGTGCCATGGCTGGCATCGGGCGCACCTTCAGCCAACGACTGCTTGAGCTGGGAGAGGAGAAGCTGGGGCCACCACCCGTGCCTTATTGTTTTATGGCACTCGGCTCCATGGCCCGGGACGAGCAACTCGTTGTCACCGACCAGGACAACGCCATGGTGCTGGACGACAGCTTCGATCCGGCCCAGCACGACGAGTATTTCCTCGCCCTGGCGAAGTTCGTCAGTGATGGCCTGGCAGAGTGCGGCTACAGTTACTGCACCGGCGATATCATGGCCACCAACCAGAAGTGGCGACAACCGCTGCGGGTGTGGAAGGAATACTTCGCCGACTGGATCGAAAACCCCAAGGCGGAGGCGCTGCTCAACAGCAATATCTTCTTCGACCTGGACGGCATCCATGGCCGCACCGAATACACCGAAGAGTTGAAAACCTTCATTGCGGATAAAGCGAGCAATAGCCAGCGCTTCCTGGCCATGCTGGCCCGCAACGCCCTCAACCGCACGCCACCGCTGGGCTTTTTCCGTACCTTTGTGATGGAGGAAAGCGGCAAGCAAGCCAAAACCTTCAACCTGAAGCGTCGCGGCACGGCACCGGTGTCGGATCTGATCCGGGTGCATGCCCTGGCTTGTGGCTCACGGGCACAGAATACCTTCAACCGGCTCAAGGCCATTGGGCAAACCAAACTGATCCCGGAAGATGGCGTTGATAACCTTCGGGATGCCTTCGAGTTTATTGCCATAGTACGTATTCGACATCAGGCCCTCTCCATCGAAGCAGGAAGAGAGCCAGACAACAATGTGCGGCCGGAAGACCTTTCGCCATTCGAACGCAGTCACCTGAAAGACGCTTTTCAGGTGGTCGGCCAGGCACAAAAGTTCCTCAAATTCCGCTACAACCCCCAGGCTACCCGGAATGTCTGATGGTAAGACAGCACAGATCGACACTTTGTCCTGGCCCGAACAGTACCGGGAACTGGCAACACAAACGAAAGACCCGCGACTGAAGACGTTCTACGAGGCAGGTTGTGTGGCGCCGGAAACGCCTCTGAGCGACGTCCCGTTTGTAGCCGTGGATTTCGAAACCACCGGCCTGGACCCTGACAGTCACTCCATCGTCAGTATCGGTGTGGTGCCCTTTACCCTTGACCGTGTGCAACTGGGTGGTTCGCGGCACTGGCTGGTGAAACCGCAACTGCCGTTACACCAGACCTCTATCACGATACATGGCATAACCCATGCCGATATCGACAAGGCCCCGGATCTGGCCGACGTACTGGACGAATTTCTGGAAAGCATGGCCGGGCGCGTACCGGTGGTGCACTACCGCAATATCGAACGTCCGTTCCTGAACATGGCACTGAAGTGGCGAATCGGGGAGGACATACGCTTTCCGGTGATGGATACCATGGCCATTGAGGCTTACCTGCATCCGAACCGGAAACGCTCCTGGTGGCAGAAGTTGAAGGGTCAGCAGCCGATCTCAATTCGGCTGGCAGACAGCCGGCGGCGGTATGGGCTGCCACACTACCCACCGCACAATGCCCTGGTGGATGCGCTGGCCAGCGCCGAGTTGCTGATGGCGCAGGTCCAGCATCACTTTTCGCCAGAGACCCCCATCGGGGATCTCTGGCTGTAACGGGTTGTCTTAGTTGGAAGCGGTACGGCTGGCTTCTTTCACTTCACTGATCAGCGCACCATACCCTTCCTTCTCCATGTTCTCCAACGGGATGAACCGAAGCGCTGCCGAGTTCATGCAGTAGCGCAATCCCGTTGGCGCCGGGCCGTCGTTGAACACATGCCCGAGGTGGGAATCCGCATAGCGGCTACGGATCTCCGTACGGGTCATGAAGAAGCTGTTGTCCTCTTTCTCCACCACCATGTCCGGGCTGATCGGCTTGGTAAAGCTGGGCCAGCCAGTGTTGGACTTATACTTGTCACGGGAAGAGAACAGCGGCTCGCCGGACACAATGTCCACGTAGATACCGGCCCGTTTTTCATCGTAATACTCATTACGATAGGCAGGCTCGGTGCCATCCTCCTGGGTGATTTCGTACTGCGTCTCGGTCAACCGTGCCTTGAGTGTTTTGTCGTCAGGCTTGGTGAACGTGTCCGGATTGAATGCCTCAACCCGGCTGAGGTTCATGCCGGTATTGCCCTCAGATGCTTTGTTAACAGTGGCCTGTGCGGAACCACCGTTGTTCTCGGGGCGATACTGCGCATAGTCCACTTTCTCGTCCTCGCCCCAGACTTTCTCGATAAACTGGTAGCGGCCGGAGTTGAAGGTGTAGAACTGGTAGCGCACCGGGTTCTTCTTGTAGTAATCCTGATGGTATTCCTCGGCGTCGTAGAACGCTTCGAAAGGCACCACTTCAATCTTGACCGGATGATCGTAACGGCCGGATTCTTCCAGTGCCTTTATCGAGGCTTCGGCGGCGCGCTTCTGGGCGTCGTTGTGATAGAAAATCGCCGGCCGGTACTGTTTGCCCCGGTCCACATACTGGCCTTTCACGTCGGTCGGGTTGGCCGTACGCCACAGAGCCTGGAGCAGGCCTTCGTAGGTGATCGTGTCAGGGTCGTAGTACACCTGGACCGCCTCGGTATGGCCTGTGCGGCCACCAGCTACCTGTTTATAGTTCGGGTTCTTCTCATCGCCGCCACTATAACCAGACACCGCCTCAACAACGCCGGGCACTTTCTCTTCATACGCCGCTTCCACGCACCAGAAACAGCCACCAGCGAACGTAGCAACCGCCAGGCCTGGGTCATCCGGGGCGTATTGTGATTCCGTCCCTTTGGAGGCGCCAACCTGGAAACCGGTCAATGCGAACGCTGCCGCAATAGACGTCAGTAACAGATACCGTTTCATAACCTTAACCTCTTGCCTTTTGAATACTGAGACCAGTTTGCACGGGATTCATCACATCACTTTCTCCAGTTTATTACGTTTGTATAACGCCGGAGAGATCATTATGGATGCAGGCAGCCCTATTCGGGTGGCCCTACCGGTAAGCGTATGCAGAAGGATGCCCCGCCGGAGCTCAGGTTCTCAACGCAGATATCACCGCCCTGAAGACTCATGATCCTACGGGCGATAGCCAGCCCCAGGCCGGCGTGGCCGGAACCGCCGGACGATTCGCCCCGGTAGAAAGGATCGAAAATGTGGGGCAGGTCCTCCTCCGGAATACCGGGGCCACTGTCGTGCACACAGACCTGCGGCAGCCCATCCGCCTGCCCGAACACCACTTCAATGCGGCTCTCTGAGGGACTGTAGGCAATGGCATTGCCGATCAGGTTGTCCAGTACCCGCTCGGTCATGGCCAGGTCCGCGTACGCCAGGGGGAGGTCCGGATCGCCATCCACCACAAGTTCCAACTGCCGGGTGCTGGCTTCCTGTCCATGTTTCTGGACTACATCGTGCACCAACTCCGCCAGCGGAAAGGGTTCCGGCACGGGCTGCTTTTCCCGGGCCTCGAGAGCAGCAAGCTCAAACAGCTCGTCCACCAGGCGGCTCAGGCGTCGGCCCTCCTTGAGGGCAATGTCGAGAAAGCGATCTTGCTCTTCCGCTGTCAGCCGGTCACGCCTGAGCTTGAGGCTTTCGATATAGCCCTGCATCGAGGCCAGCGGCGTACGCAGGTCATGGGACACCTGGGCCACCAGTTGCCGGCGCTGGGCGTCTTTTTCCGTCAGCAGTTCGATCTGGGACGCAATTCGGCTAGCCATGTCATCAAAGGTGGCACCCAGGTAGTCAATTTCGTCGCGCACCACTGGCCGCCGGCCCCGCCAGGTGCTCTGTAGGGCCTGTCGACTCATGTCACTGTGCTCGAAATCTTCCACCAGCCGGGTCAGCAAGGTCAGCCGGCGTGTCAGCAGCCGGAAGACCGCCAGCCCCGCTATCATCACCACCGCCAGACTGATAATCAGAGCCCAGGCGCTCAACTCCACCAACTGGCCACCCCGGGCCATGGTTTCCGCAGCATCGTATTCCTCGCCGCGCAGCACCACATAGAGATACCCTTCAGGGTTTTCAGCCGACGGCACCGGCGTTACGGAAAAGACTTTCTGCCGGTCATGGCTGCGGGGGTCGTCGCCCAGTACCGGGTAGCTGTCCATATCGTTCATCAGGCGGCGGATGGGTTCGAGCGAGACCTGCTTGCGTTTGATCTTCGCCGGATCAGCGGAGTAAGAGAGAATGGTGCCGTCCAAATCCAGCAGATAGATTTCAATGCTGGGATTGATGGTCATGTACAGCGCAAAGAGTTCTTTCAGGGCGCCGCGGTCGAGTTCCCCTTCACTGACCAGATTCCTGTCTGCCACCAGGTCTTTCGCCAGATCCCGGTGCAGCTCCTGATTAACAGACGCGTTGTACTCCCGCAGGGAATACAAGCTGAAAAAGGTGTACAGCAGACCAACGGCCAACAGGAGCAGGAAAAGACCTAACGTCAGCCGGGTGTAGAGTGTCTTCAGCATGGTTCAGTCCCGGAAGCGATAGCCCACCCCCCAGACGGTTTCGATAAACTCCGGTCGCGCCGGGTCTTGCTCAATCTTGCCGCGCAGACGATTAATGTGGGTATTGACGGTATGCTCGTACCCTTCGTGATTGTATCCCCAGACCTTGTCCAGCAGCTGAACCCGGCTGAAGACTCGTCCCGGGTGGCTGGCAAAGTGCCAGAGCAGGTCGAACTCGCGGGCCGTCAGTTCCACCTCCTGTTCCCATACGAACACTCGGCGCCGGGCCGGATCGATACGCAAACCTTCAGTGTCCAATTCACCCAACTCTTCGGGCCCGGACGTTTCGCCTGACGAACTCGACATGGCGTCCACCCGCCGGAACAGGGCTTTCACCCGTGCCGACAGCTCGGCCACGCTGAAGGGTTTGGTGAGGTAATCGTCCGCCCCCATCTCCAACCCCAGTACACGATCCAGCTCCGTGCTTTTCGCTGTCAGCATCAGCACCGGCACATACCCGGGGCCGGAGCGAATCTCCCGACACACCGAGAGACCGTCCATTCCAGGCAACATCAGATCAAGCACCACCAGGTCGATGTCCCCTTCGCGAAAACGCTCCAGCCCGGTATCGCCCCGGTCACAGAGAACCGCATTCATGCCAAGGTCCGCCACGTGCATTCGCACCAGCTCCCCGATACCCGGGTTATCCTCAACAATCAGTACGTTTCGTGTCATAAGTTACTGGCTCTGGAAGCTCGCAAATTACCGTTAGTTGATACCAGTGTAGAGCCAAAAGTTCACAAATGTATCACGCCGATATCAGGCCTCCAGGCTGCCCAGCAGGCGTTGACGGATAATATTGTCTGCTTCATCCATAATGCGGCCAATCAGTTCCTCACAACTGGGAATGTCGTGAATCAGTCCCGCCACCATGCCACAGCTCCAGGCGGCCTCATCCATCTTACCTTCCTGAAGCACCAATCTGCCTTTCACTCCAGTGACCAGATGGCGAATGTCATCAATGGTTTCGGTACCGGCTTTCGCGTGCTCGATGCGGATGATTTCTTCCACGGCAGCGTTGTTCATTACCCGCTCGGTGTTACGGAGGTTCCGCATAATGAGGCGGGTCTGGAGTTCGTCCGCTTCGACAATGGCCTGCTTGACGTTATTGTGGATGGGGGCGTCTGTGGTGGCCAGAAAACGGGTACCCATGTTCATGCCCTCTGCACCCAGTGCCATCGCGGCTACCAGGCTGCGACCGTCCGCCATACCACCTGACGCAACAAATGGAATGGTGAGTTCTTCCGCAGCGCGGGGCAGCAGGATAAAGTTGGGAATGTCATCCTCGCCCGGGTGGCCGCCACATTCGAAGCCGTCCACACTGACCGCATCGCAACCAATTTTTTCGGCCTTCAGGGCATGGCGCACCGAGGTGCATTTATGGATAACCTTAATACCCGCGGCCTTGAGCTGCGGCATGTATTGCTCGGGACTGCGCCCGGCGGTTTCCACCACCTTGACGCCACCGTCGACAATGGCCTGGATATAGTCCGGATAGGGGGGCGCCTTGAAGGATGGCAGGAAGGTCAGGTTTACTCCGAAAGGCTGGTCGGTCATCTCAGCACAACGTGCAATTTCCCGAGACAGGTCTTCCGGGGTAGGCTGGGTCAGCCCGGTGATTATACCAAGACCACCGGCGTTGGAGACGGCTGCTGCCAGCTCTGCATAACCCACGTGATGCATGCCACCCTGGATAATCGGGTGACGGATACCAAACAATTCGGTGATTCTGGTCTTCATAGCGGGCTTCCTGTTTTGTCGTTAGAATGAAATCGAGTACCGATACGAGGTTGCAGTGACAGAAAAAACAACAACAAGGGCGACACCAGCAGATGCCTTCCGGCGTGCACGGAGAATGTGGCTGAAAGGTGAACGCATTCATCTGGCATCGCTGTCTGCAGAATTGAATATTGGCAGGGCCACCCTGTTTCGCTGGGTTGGCAACAAGGATTTACTGCTGGGGGAAGTGCTCTGGTCACTCTACGAACCCCTGAGGCTGGAAGCGCTGAACGCAACACCGGGGAACGGCGTCGACTTTGTCGTCGGGGTATACCGTCACATTAACTCCACCCTGTTGCACTCTGAACCTTTGCGGCGGTTTATCCGCGAAGACCCGGAGTACGCACTCAAAATCCTGACGTCATCCCAGTCCACGCTTCACAGCCGTACTGTTGAGGCCAACACCCGCACCCTTCGGGATCAGATTGCGGGCGGACATATTAATCCACCCCTGAACGTGAACAGCCTGTCCTACTTCATGGTGCGCCTGGCCGAATCCTGCCTGTACAGCGACATCATCAACGGTCGCGAACCTCGTGAAGAGGAGCTGGAGGACGCCTGTACCGCTGTTCGTGTAATGCTTGGCGGAACGGCCTGAACAGAGACCTATCCGCCACAGTCCGTCAGGCACGGGGTGGGGCCCTTTTCTGCCGGGAAAAAGATGTCTGAGCGAAGCGAGTTCTTTTTCCCAGAAGAAAAGGGCACCACCTCGGGCCTTGCCCGCTGACGAGCAGGCTTAAAGCTGCAGGGACCGCACCTCCAGAAACTCTTCAAGTCCCCACTTACCAAACTCACGCCCGATACCGGAGTGGCCGAAGCCGCCAAACGGCGCCAACGGGTTGAAGTCCCCACCGTTGACGAACACCTGCCCGGTGCGCAGTTTGCCTGCCACTTTTTTCGCGTGGGCGTCATCGGCCGACCAGACAGCGCCGGACAGTCCATAGGCAGTGCCATTGGCGATCTCGATGGCCTCGGCTTCGTCCTGATAAGGAATCACGCACAGCACTGGGCCGAAGATCTCCTCCTGGGCAATGCGGCTGTCAGGTTTGACGTTGCCGAACACCGTGGCCTTGACGAAGTAGCCCTTGTCGCAGCCTTCCGGAGCTTCCGGGCCGCCGGCAATCAGGGTGGCGCCTTCTTTGATACCGATGTTGATAAAGTCGATGACTTTGTCCCGCTGCTGGGCCGAAGCCAGCGGGCCCAGGCGTGTGGTTTCTTCCAGCGGATTGCCCGGCGTCATTTTCGCCACCGCATTAGCGGCCAGTTCGCAGGCTTCGTCATGCTTCTGGGCCGGCACCAGCATGCGGGTCAGCGCCGTACAGGTCTGACCTGAGTTCAGCAGGCAGTTGTTGACGGTTCCCTTGACCGCTTTCGCCAGGTCGGCATCCGACAGGATAACCGAGGCGGACTTGCCGCCCATCTCCAGGGCAAAGCGCTTGAAGTCATCGGCAGCAGCGTGGGCAATCAGGCTGCCGGTGCGGGTGGAGCCGGTGAACGACACCATGTTGACGTCCGGATGTTTGATCAGGGTGTCGCCCACGGTGTGGCCTTCGCCGCAGACCAGGTTGAAAACACCCTCGGGCAGGTCTGTCTGGTCCAGAATATCCGCCAGGATATAGGCACTCTGGGGCGCGATTTCAGACGGCTTGAGCACCACCGTGCAACCGGCGGCAATGGCCGGAACCACCTTGAGGATGACCTGGTGCAGAGGGTAATTCCAGGGGGTGATGCATCCCACCACACCCACCGGCGTGTACTGCACCTCGGAGTTGCCGACCTGTTCGGCAAAGGTGAATTCCGGCAGCATTTTCAGGTAGCTTTTGGTGATGGTGGCCGGCAGCCCCGCCTGAATACCGGTGGCCAGTTTGATAGGCATCCCCACTTCCCGGCATACCGTTTCGGCTATCTCACCCGCCCGTTCTTTCAGGCCGGCATGCAATTGCTCCAACACGTGCAATCGCTTTTCCAGTGTGCTTTCCGACCAGCTTTCGAAAGCAGTGCTGGCAGCGGCGATGGCCTTTTCCATTTCCTCGCGACCGGAGGCGGGAACCTTGGCAATCACGTCGCCAGTGGCCGCTTCGTGAACATCAATGGTCTCACCATTCCAGTTCTCCCATTGGCCGTTGATGTAGTTTTTGCTGAGATCATTCATGGTTCTGCTCCTGAATCAGTCGAACACGATCACGCCACGGGCGTTCTTGCCAGCCAACATATCATCGAAGGCCTGGGGTGCGTCATCAATGTGGTAAGTGCGGGTGACAAGTTCGTCGAGTTTGAGCTTGCCCGCCTTGTAGAGCCCCAGGATACGTGGGAAATCGTATTGTGGACGTGCGGAGCCCAGCCAGCTGCCCTTGAGGGTTTTCTCGTCGGCTGGAAGCGTCAATGTGGTGATAGAAGTTCTATCCTTTGGGTCTGAAACGCCCACCACCACGGCGGTACCACCCCGACCCAGGCATTTGTAAGCCTGTTCAACCACTGCGCCGGCGCCCACGCATTCGAAGGCGTAGTCCACGCCGCCCGTGAGTTTTTTCACGGCTTTGGCGCCGTCCTCCACCTCGCTGATATTGACGGTGTGCGTGGCACCGAACTCACGGGCCATTTCCAGCTTTTTCGCGTTGTTGTCCACTGCCACGATCATTTCCGCGCCGGCGGTGACGCAGCCCTGAATCGCGTTCAGCCCCACGCCGCCTATACCGAATACCGCCGTGCGGGAACCCGGTTCAACGTTGGCGGTGTTGAACACGGCACCAACGCCGGTCATCACCGCGCAGCCCACCAGAGCGGCATTCTGCATTGGCACGGATTCATCCACTTTGACGCAGTTGTCCACGTGCATGGTGGCGTATTCCGCCATCACGCCGCAGGCGCCGAACACGTTGAGATCCTCACCATCCGCGCCTTTGGTGCGAACAGTGCCATCGGGCAGGGTAAACATGGCTTTACGGGCGTTTTCACAGAGCACCGGGCGGCCACGAACACACTGACGGCATTTGCCGCACATGGAAATAAAGGAACTGACCACGTGGTCGCCTTCCTTGAAGGCGGTGACACCCTCGCCCACTTCAATAACAACACCGGCGGCTTCGTGACCGAGCACCAGGGGCGCGGGGTAGGGAATTTTGCCGGTGGTGGCGGACTGGTCACTATGGCAAACGCCACAGGCTCCGATCCTGATGGTGATTTCGTCCCGCCTCGGACCTTCCACGGTAATGGTTTCCACCTGAACGGGTTGGCCCCATTCGCGGCAGACGACGGCTTTGGCTTTTCTGTCCATTCTGTTTACACCACCTCGAAAAGACCAGCCGCGCCTTGGCCACCGCCAATGCACATAGTTACGACCACATACTTGGCACCACGGCGCTTACCTTCGATCAGGGCATGACCGGCCAAGCGAGAGCCCGTGACACCGTAGGGATGGCCAATGGAGATAGAGCCGCCGTTGACGTTCAGTTTTTCCATGGGAATGCCCAGGCGATCACGGCAGTAAACTACCTGCGACGCGAAGGCTTCGTTCAATTCCCACAGGTCGATATCGTCCATCTTCAGGCCATTCCGCTCCAACAGGCGTGGAATCGCGAAAACAGGGCCAATACCCATCTCATCCGGCTCACAGCCCGCCACCGCGAAGCCGCGGAAAATACCCATGGGCTCGATGTTGTTTTTCTCGGCATAGGTGCTGTTCATCACCGTACACACGGACGCACCGTCAGACAGCTGGGACGCGTTACCGGCGGTGACGAACTGATTGTCTCCGCGCACCGGATTCAGGCCCTGGAGGCCTTCCAGAGTGGTGTTGGGGCGGTTGCACTCGTCACGGGTCAGGGTGACGTCCTTATAACTGACATCACCCGTCTCCTTGTCCTTCACCATCATAGTGGCGTCAAAGGGCACGATTTCATCGTCAAACCGACCCGCTTCCTGAGCTGCGGCGGTGCGCTGCTGGGAGACCAACGCGTACTCATCCTGAGACTCACGGCTAACGCCATAGCGCTGCGCGACAATGTCGGCGGTCTCAATCATCGCCAGATACAACTCGGGCTTGTTCTTCATCAGCCAATCGTTGGTAGCATGGAAGCTGTTGAGCTTCTCGTTCTGCACCATGGAAATGGATTCGACGCCACCCGCCACCATGGCCGGTACCTTCTCAGACACCACCCGCTGGGCGGCAATGGCGATGGACTGAAGACCGGAACTACAGAAACGATTGATCGAAAGGCCAGCGGTGGTTACCGGCAGACCGGCACGAATCGCCGCCAGCCGAGCGATGTTCTTGCCCTGGGCGCCTTCATGGAACGTAGCGCCGAGGATGACATCTTCAACAATATTCGGGTCGATACCCGCACGCTGCACAGCCTGCTGGATCACATGGCCGGCCAGATCCACGCTGTGGGTGTTGTTCAGTGCGCCACGGTAGGATTTACCAAGACCGGTACGGGCAGTGGAAACAATAACGGCATCAGACATAACAAACTCCTTCGTAAACGTGTAGGTGGCTCAAACCTCGGCAGTATGGTCGGTCACGGGGTGGGGTGCCTTTTCTGCCGGGAAAAAGATGTCTGAGCGCAGCGAGTTATTTTTCCCAGAAGAAAAGGCACCCCGCCTCGGGACCAGCCACCACACCAGCAGGCCAGGCTTTTAAAGGTCCGAAAACTTGCGCCCTTCACTGACCAGTTTTTGCAACAGGGCTGCTGGCTTCCACTGCTCGCCCCCCAGGTCATCGTAGAACTGTTCAACGGTGCCAAGTATGTTGTCCAGACCAATCTGATCCGCCCAGAACATCGGCCCACCCCGATAGGCCGGGAAGCCATAGCCGTAGATCCAGGTAATGTCGATATCCAGGGACCGGTCCGCAATGCCCTCCTCCAGAATCTTGGCACCCTCATTGACCATCACGTACATGCACCGCTCCAGAATCTCCTGGTCGGTGATCTCGCGGGACTTGATACCCTGCTCCTGACGGAACTCGGCAATAACCCGGTCCACTTCCGGATCGGGAATCGGCTTGCGATTACCCTCTTCGTACCTGTACACGCCCGCCTGGGTCTTCTGGCCAAGGCGCCCCTGCTCCGCCAGCTTATCCATCCAGCTCGCCGGCACGTCCTCACCTGCCTTGCGACGCTCCTGACGGATGCTGTAGCCAATATCGATACCGGCCAGGTCCGACATCGCAAACTGCCCCATGGGGAAGCCCAGGTCGGTCAGTACCTTGTCCACCTGTTGCGGGCTCGCACCTTCGTTGACCAGCGCCATGGCCTCTGCGCCTCGCTTGTGCAGCATGCGATTGCCAACGAAGCCATAGCAGTTGCCCACCATGACCCCGACCTTGCGAATCTTCTTCGCCAACGCCATGGCGGTGGCCTTGACCTCATCAGAGGTTTTTTCACCGCGCACAATTTCCAGCAGCTTCATCACGTTGGCGGGGCTGAAAAAGTGCAGGCCAATCACGTCCTGCGGACGTTTCGTCGCCGCCGCAATGTCATCAATACTGAGGGTAGAGGTGTTGGACGCCAGAATCGCACCCGGTTTGCAGGCGTCGTCCAACTGACCGAAGATCTTTCTCTTCAGGTCCATGCTTTCAAACACCGCCTCGATCACCAGATCCACATCGCTGAAATCGTCATAGGTCAGGGTGCCGCTGATCAGGCTCATGCGCTCCTCAACCTGGGCCTGGGTGATACGGCCTTTCTTCGCGGTGTTCTCGTAGTTTCGGCGAATCACTGCCAGACCCTTGTCCAGCGCCTCCTGCTTGACCTCGGCGATGGTCACGGGTATCCCGGCGTTGGCGAAGTTCATGGCAATGCCGCCGCCCATGGTGCCTGCACCGATAACACCCACTTTATGGATGTCACGAACAGGTGTTTCCTTGGGAAGACCTTTCACTTTGGCGACTTCCCGCTCTGCAAAGAATGCATGAATCAGGCCCGCACGCTGCGGGGACTCCATGCACTCCATAAACAGTTCACGCTCACGCTTCATGCCGTCTTCAAAGGGCAGGCTGAAGGCGGCTTCCACCGCATCCACGCACTTGAACGGGGAAAACTGGCCCCGAGCTTTCTTCTGCAGGCCAGCGCGGAACTGTTCAAACACCTCGCTACCCTTGTCGGCCTCAAGCTTATCGGTCAGATCCCGTACGCGACGAACTGGCTTTCCTTCATCGGCAATGTTCTGTGCGTAGGCCAGGCCAACAGCCTTGATGTCATTGCCATCTTCAACCGCATCAACAATGCCCAGGGCCAAAGCGTCTTGAGCGCCAACAAACTCACCGGAAGTGATCATTTCCAGGGCTTTCTGCGCACCCGTCAAACGTGGCAGGCGCTGAGTGCCCCCGGCTCCGGGCAACAAGCCCAGCTTTACTTCCGGCAATCCCACCTTGGCGCTGCTCAAGGCCACCCGGTAATGGCAACCCAACGCGGTTTCCAGGCCACCGCCCAGCGCAGTGCCGTGAACAGCCGCAACAATTGGCTTATCGCTGTTCTCATATTGGTCAACAACGGACGGCAGCCCCGGATCCTGCATGGGCTTGCCGAACTCGCTAATGTCGGCCCCGGCAATAAAAGTGCGGCCTTCGCACACCAGCAACAGTACCTTGGCGTCGGCGTCTTTCTGGCCCTGCACCAGTGCAGCGACCAGGCCGGAACGAACCGCATGGCTGAGGGCGTTCACCGGCGGATAATTCACGGTGATCACGCCGATGGAGCCTTCCCGGTTATAAGTCACGACCTCAGACATAATATCTCCTCGCCATATATGGAATGTAGTTTTAACAAGCGAAACATAGTCACGATTTAATACAAGTTTTCGGCAGGTTTCAACCATGAACTAAAATGCAGGCATAAAAAAACCCCAGAACGAATTCTGGGGTTTTTCGAGAAAATCGGCTCGGGGAAGGCCCGGACGGGGATC
>NZ_JBQKUK010000021.1:0-75325 GCF_054968585.1 Marinobacter sp. G5_S1_61_S3
CAGCCGCACCTGCCCGCCTTCACCCCAAGCATGGCACAGTATCGGCAAATTGGCAGACTACCTGTTAAGCCTTGTGTGCGTTAGAATGTCCGGCCTCTTCGCACATCTTTTTTGATACGGTCTGATAAAGGGTAACTTTGGTAATGGCAGGAATGGACCAGCAATACAATCCGCGCGATGTTGAACAACAAGCCCGTACCTATTGGGAAGAAAACAACACGTTTACGGTGAAGGAAGAACCGGGCAAACCCAAATACTACTGCCTGTCCATGTTCCCCTACCCCAGCGGCAAACTGCACATGGGGCACGTGCGCAACTACACCATCGGCGACGTCATTTCCCGCTACCAGCGCATGCAGGGCAAGAACGTCATGCAGCCCATGGGCTGGGACGCGTTCGGTCTGCCCGCTGAGAACGCCGCCATTGCCAATAAGACTGCGCCGGCGAAGTGGACCCACGCCAATATTGCCTACATGAAAAACCAGCTCAAGCAATTGGGCTTCGGTTACGACTGGAACCGCGAGCTGGCGACGTGCAAGCCGGATTATTACCGCTGGGAGCAATGGTTCTTCGCCCGCCTTTACGAAAAAGGCCTGGTGTACAAGAAGATGTCCACCGTCAACTGGGACCCAATCGACCAGACGGTGCTGGCCAATGAACAGGTGGTTGATGGTCGCGGCTGGCGCTCCGGCGCGTTGGTCGAGCAGAAAAAGATTCCCCAGTGGTTTATCCGCATTACCGACTACGCCGAAGAATTGCTGAATGATCTGGACGAGCTGGAGGACTGGCCTGAGCAGGTCAAGACCATGCAGCGTAACTGGATTGGCAAATCTGTGGGTACCGAGCTGACCTTCCCCCTCAAAGGCCGCGAGGACGCGCTGGACGTCTACACCACCCGCCCGGACACGCTCATGGGCGTGACTTACATGGCCGTGGCCGCCGAGCACCCCATTGCCAAGGCCGCTTCCGAGCGCTATCGCGAGGTTGCTGAATTTGTCGAGCAGTGCCGTAACAGCAAGGTTGCCGAAGCCGATATGGCAACCATGGAAAAGAAAGGCATTGATACCGGTTACAAGACCATTCATCCGCTGACGCAGGAAGAGATTCCCGTTTACGTCGCCAACTTCGTGCTCATGGAGTATGGCACTGGCGCATTGATGGCGGTGCCTGGCCATGATGACCGGGACCACGAGTTCGCGCTCAAGTATCGCCTGCCCATCAAGCAGGTTATCGCCGCCACAGACAGCCGCGAAATCGATGTTCAGGAGCGCGCCTTCACCGAAAAAGGTGTTCTGGTATCCTCTGGAAAGTACAACGGCCTGACCAGTGCCGAGGCGTTTGACGCAATCGCCGATCATCTGGAAGAAAGCGGTATTGGCAAGCGCACGGTCAACTATCGCCTGCGGGACTGGGGCGTGTCGCGCCAACGCTACTGGGGCGCTCCAATCCCGATGATGACCCTGGACGATGGCACCGAACGCCCGGTACCGGACGATCAGTTGCCGATCACACTGCCCGAAGACGTGGAGATGGACGGCGTCCAATCTCCCATCAAGGCAGATCCGGAATGGGCAAAGACCAGCTTTGAAGGCCAGCCGGCCACGCTGGAAACAGACACCTTTGACACCTTTATGGAGTCGTCCTGGTACTACGCCCGCTTCTGCAGCCCCAACTACGACAAGGGCATGCTGGACCCGGCTGCCGCCAACTACTGGCTGCCGGTAGATCAATATATCGGCGGCATCGAGCACGCCATTCTGCACCTGCTTTATGCGCGCTTCTTCCATAAGCTGCTGCGGGATGTGGGGCTGGTCAACAGTTCCGAGCCCTTTAACCGCCTTCTGTGCCAGGGCATGGTGCTGGCCGAAACCTATTATCGTGAAGACGATAACGGTGCAAAAATCTGGATCTCGCCAGCGGATGTCGTTACTGAGAAAGACGACAAGGGTCAGGTCGTGCGCGCCGTTCACAAGGACGACGGACAACCGGTGGTGGCCGGTGGTGTCACCAAGATGTCCAAGTCCAAGAACAACGGCATTGACCCCCAGGCTATTATCGATGAGCACGGTGCCGATACCGTGCGTCTGTTCATGATGTTTGCGGCGCCTCCAGAGCAGTCACTGGAATGGTCCGACAGCGGTGTTGAGGGCGCCCACCGTTTCCTCAAGCGCCTGTGGCGTATGGTCAGCGAGCACACTGAAAGCGGAATAGTTCCTGCCCTGGATACCACCGGCCTCAGTGAAGGTCAGCGCAATCTTCGTCGCAAGACCCATGAGACTATTGCCAAGGTGAGCGACGATGTCAGCCGACGGTTGACGTTCAACACCTCCATCGCAGCGGTGATGGAACTGCTCAACGATGTCAGCAAACTGACTGACAATGAGCCCCAGAGCCTGGCGGTTCGCCAGGAAGCACTGGATACCGCGGTACTCGTCCTGTCTCCAATCGTTCCCCATATCTGTCACCAGTTGTGGCACGCACTGGGTCACGACGAGCCTGTGGTTGACGCGCCCTGGCCTGAGGCAGACAAGGACGCCATGGTTCGCAGCGAGATTCAGGTTGTCCTGCAGGTGAATGGCAAAGTCAGGGCAAAAGCCGACGTCCCAGCGAACATCGAGAAGAGCGCACTGGAAGCTCTGGCACTCGAGAATGAGAACGTTGTCCGTTTCACCGAGGGCAAAACCGTGCGAAAGGTCATCGTTGTGCCTGGTAAACTGGTGAACGTGGTGGCGAACTGATATGAACCTCTTGGCGAGCCTCCCCAAGATACTTCCGGCTGGCCTCGCCCTGTCACTTCTGGTGTCAGGGTGCGGGTTTCAGCTACGGGGCGCCCCGCCGGTGTCGTCCGCATTGCAGCCGCTGGCTGTTGATTGCTCCGGCGATGTGCCAGAACAGCTGTGTGGCTCGGTGAAGGAACAGCTGTCTCTGGGCAACATCGACCTTCAGCCCTCCGAAAAAGCCGATTATGTGCTCAACATCAGCAATTTCCGCCGGGAACGTCGTGCCAGTGCCATCACCGTGCGCGCCGCGGCTGCTGAGTATACATTGCGGCAAACGGTCGATATTGAGGTTTTGACCTCCGACAAGGTTCCTCTGATCGCCCCAACCGACTTGAATAGCAGTGAAACCTATCGCTACGACGAATCCAATGTGCTGGCCAAGCAACGGGAAGAGGAAGCCCTCCAGGAGCAACTCTATGACCGACTGGCCCAGCAAATTATCTTTCGCCTGGCGCCCCTTGACCGGGATCGCATTGACCGGCTGAAACAGGAAGCGGAACAGACCCGCGATCAAGACAGTGGCCAACCATGAAGACCCAGGCCCACCAGCTACCCCAGCTTCTCCAGAAAGGCTTGTCACCTGTTTACCTGGTGTCAGGCGATGAGCCCCTACTGGTTCAGGAATGCTGCGACCAGATCCGGAAGACTGCGCGGGAAGCGGGCTATCAGGACCGGGTAACCTTCCACGCCGACCAGCAGCTGGACTGGAACCGCGTGGGCGAGGAGTTTGGTGCGCTATCGCTGTTTGCCGAAAAACGCCGTATCGAAATACACCTGCCTACCGGCAAATTGGGTGATGGCCGCGCCGTTCTTGAAAGCGTGCTGCAGAATCCTCCTGACGACATTGTGCTGCTACTGATCAGCGCGCGGCTGGATGCCGCCGAAACCCGCCGGAAGTGGTACAAGGAATTGCAGGACAAAGGCGTACACGTGCCGGTATGGCCCATAGATACGGATAAATTCCCGGGTTGGCTGCAACAGCGGGCTCGCAACCATGGCCTCAGCCTTACCCGCGGCGCACTGGACATCCTGGCGGAACGCCTCGAGGGCAACCTCCTGGCGGCAAGTCAGGAACTGGATCGCCTGGCGTTATTGGGCACCGGCGCCACCATCGACGAAGACACCGTCGAACAGGCTGTTCAGGACAGCTCCCGCTTCAACGGTTTTGAGCTGGTGACAGAACTCCTCGCTGGCCGGGCCGCCCACGCTCGCAAAATCGTCGGGGTACTGCAGCAGGAAGGCGAGAACCCGCTGGGATTGCTGGCGGTGCTGACACGGGACCTGAACCTCACCATGGAGCTGAATATCGCCGCAGCCAAACGGGAGAATACTGCCGGCTTCCTGAAGAAGCGCGGCGTGTTCCAGCCCCAGCGCGCAAAGGCCGTTGAACAAGCGGCGAGACGCCTGAACCGCCACCAGCTCAATACCGCACTGGAACTATGCAGCACCACCGACAGGGCCGCCAAAGGCTTTGATACGCTCTCCCCCTGGCATTACCTGCAAGACCTGATCACCTTGCTTGCAAGACCCGCCTGACTCCGCGAAATGGCCGTCATCCGGCTTGACAGTTTTCGATATTCAGTAGCATCGTATAGTTGTTAACTGTTAAAGGAGGTGCGTGATATGAGCTTCCAGGACGAACTGAAAAAACTGTCCGAAAAGATTAAACAGTACCGTGACGAAGCACGGGTTCAGATGCATCTGGCCCATGAGGACGTGAAAGACGAGTGGGACGATCTGGAGAAGGACTGGGAACGGTTTCGGAGCAAACTCGATCACATCCTTCACGACGCCGAAGATGCATCAAAAGAGGCTCGAGAGACCGCTCATAAGCTGGGCGAAGATTTGAGAAAGGGTTACCAGAATCTGCGCAACCGACAGAAGTGAAGTGTTAACCAGTTAACATAATGCAACAAATAGCCACACAGAGGCTCTCTCCCTTTGGAGCCTCTGTGTCATACTTCTCAATTATAAATGAATAAACCGTCATTTTTCTGACCGGCCAGATCTAACCACTTCCTTTCCTGGCCCGATCAGCAAAGGCGCTGTCACGCGCTGAGAGGTATAAATGGCCTATGAAAACTAAAAACGTTGTTTTGGTCGCACTGGCGGCCTTGCTTATCCCGTCTCTCGTCATCAGCCAGAACACCCGCTTCAGTGACCCGGACACCGTTGTAAAAAACGAGTTCTGGGGCAACCTTTATGCCCAAGGCGGCAACTCCTTCTTCTGTGACACACCCTTCAAAAGTAAAGGCTTTGTCCTTACGGAAGGCTATGTCTACCCTCTGGCAGAAGTTCGCAATGCACTTGGGTGCGGCACCAGCAGCCAATGCGACGATGACGACAGATACCGGCAGATTGCATCGGACCTTCATAACATGGTCCCCGTGCGCAGTCGCATTGAAATGTCCCGGAGAAACGCGATTTACGAAGAATTGGGCAATGCAAGCAGCCCGGACGAGTGCGGAATTCGCGAGAGTGCGCAGTTTTTTGAACCCCCGCAAAAGGTAAAAGGCGATATCGCCCGCACGGTTGCCTATATGGTGGACACCTATGACCTGCCCTGGGCAGGCGCTTCCCGGGTGTTCAAGAGCTGGAATCAGATCGATCCACCGGATGATCGAGAGCTTGTCCGCCATCGCCAGGTGGCCGACATTCAAGGTAACGAAAACCCGTTTGTTCTTGATCCAGGCCGGATAGAAAACCTGTAAGCGAGTATATAGAGCAGCACAAAAAAGGCAGGCCCGCGGGCCTGCCTTTTTGTTCACCGCTGACTACTCAGAACTCCTCAGCCGTCAGAGCCATCATTGAGTCGCTACCACTGCGAATGCCCTCAGCCAGTGCGACGGTCTTCGGCAGCAATCGGTCGAAGTAGAAGCGTGCGCTCTTCACCTTGCCGGTGTAGAAGCCAGAGGTGTCGCCATCGGCCTTCGGTGCCGCCACTTTAACCATTTTGGCCCACATATAGCCGAGAGCCGTCAGGCCAAACAGGTCGAGGTAGTCCACGGAGGCCGCGCCCACAGCGTCCGGGTTATCCCCAGCCTGCTTGATCACATGCTCAGTCACATCCGACAGGCGCTCAAATGCTGCAGCCAGTGGCTCCAGGTAGGGGCGCAGGTTTTCGTCGCTGCTGTTTTCCTCGATGAAGGTGGCCACGTCCTCAGCAAATAGCTCATAAAGCTTGCCCTGGCTGCCGACCACTTTCCGACCCATCAGGTCCAGCGCCTGGATGCCGTTCGTGCCTTCGTAGATCTGCGTTATGCGGCAGTCGCGAACCAGTTGTTCCTGGCCCCACTCCCGGATAAAGCCGTGACCGCCGAAAACCTGCTGGCCCATGATACAGGCGTCCAGGCCACGATCGGTCAGGAAAGCCTTCGCTACCGGTGTCAACAGCGCCACCATGCCCTCGGCATGCTTGCGGCGCTCGTCATCGTCGGAATACTTGGCGATATCCAGCCACTGAGCAACATAGGTAGAGAACGCGCGCCCTCCTTCCACATACCCTTTCATGGTTAGCAGCATGCGGCGCACATCAGGGTGGACCAGGATCGGGTCCGCAGCTTTTTCCGGCTGCTGGGCACCCGTGGGAGCTCGGCTCTGGATACGCTCCAGAGCGTATTCACGAGCACTCTGCAGCGATGCTTCAGCAGCACCAACACCCTGGATGCCCACGCCCAGACGCTCATAGTTCATCATGGTGAACATGGCGGCCAGTCCCTTGTTCTCCTCGCCAACCAGCCAGCCCCTGGCGCCGTCGAAGTTCATCACGCAAGTAGCGGACCCCTTGATGCCCATTTTTTTCTCGAGGGAACCGCAGCTCAGGCTATTGCGCTCGCCAAGGGAGCCGTCTTCGTTGACTGCAAACTTGGGCACCAAAAACAGGGAAATCCCCTTGGGGCCCTTGGGCGCATCCGGCAGCTTCGCCAACACCAGGTGGATGATGTTCTCCGCCATGTCGTGCTCGCCCCAAGTAATGAAAATCTTGGTGCCCGTTACACTGAAGGATCCATCGCCATTAGGCTCGGCCTTGGTGCGGATAATCCCCAGATCCGTGCCCGCATGAGGTTCCGTCAGGTCCATAGCGCCTGACCAGGTACCCGCGTACATATTAGGCAGGTATTTTTCCTTGAGCTCCTGACTGCCATGGGCGTCCAGGGCCAGGCAGGCGCCCGCCGTCAGCATCGGGGCTAGGCCAAAGGCCATGTTGGCCGCCTGCATCATCTCCTCAAACTGGGCAACCAGAGTTTTTGGCATGCCCATACCGCCAAACTCCGGGTTGCCGCCCAGGCCGTTCCAGCCACCCTCAACGATGGTCTGGTAGGCCTCGCGAAACCCCTCGGGTGTGGACACGTCGCCGTCATTCCACTTACAGCCTTGCTCATCGCCCTCGCGGTTCAGAGGAGCCAGCACACCACTGGTAATCTTACCGGCTTCTTCCAGAATGGCGTCGGCAGTGTCCGGGTCAACGTTCTCTGCCACTTTGGGCAGAGACGCCCAAAGAGCCGGCGCATCAAATACTTCATTCAGGACAAAGCGCATGTCACGTAAAGGTGCCTGATAATCAGCCATCTCAAAACTCTCCACAATTCAGTCAGTCTGCGAAGTGAACAACGATGGACCTTCGGCCCTGATCACTTCCTCGGCTATGTGTCCGCACAGGTTATATTTATGGTGGCCTATTCTACCCTATCGGAGCCCCCAACTCATGGAGCACCGGCGGCCATGTCATCAAAAAAGCCCGCCTCCTGGGAGAGCGGGCTTTTAGAGTTCCGTGAAACCCGCCTTAGTTAGAGGGCGAAGGCTTCTTCCGGCATGTCCATCAGGCTGTCTGAGCCCGCCAGCATGCTTTCCGCATGCCCTTTGGCCCGCGGCAGCATGCGCTTGAAGTAGAAGCGCGCTGTCTGAACCTTGGCGTTATAGAACATTTCCTCGGTGGTACCTTCCACCATCTTGTCCAGCGCGACCTTGGCCATACGGGCCCAAAGATAGGCGAAAACAGCGTAACCGGAGTACATCAGGTAGTCCACGGAGGCCGCGCCCACTTCTTCGCGGTTCTTCATGGCGGACATGCCAACCTTGGTGGTCAGTTCGCCCCACTCCTTGTTCATGGCGGCCAACGGCTCAACGAATTCTTTCAACTGCTCGTTGTCGGCGTTTTCCTTGCAGAACACGTGAACCTGCTTGGTGAAACCTTTCAGGGATTCACCTTGGGTCATCAGTACTTTGCGACCGAGAAGATCCAGCGCCTGAATACCGGTGGTGCCTTCATAGATCATGCCGATACGGGAATCACGAACGTTCTGCTCCATACCCCACTCGGAGATAAACCCGTGACCACCGAATACCTGCATACCCAGGTTGGCTGCTTCGTAACCGATCTCGGTCAGGAACGCCTTGGCGATCGGGGTGAGGAAGCCTAGGGCTTCATCAGCCGCTTTGCGATCTTCCTCGGTCTTACCGCTGTGAACGATATCAGCCTGCTGTGCGGTCAGGTAAATCAGAGCACGGGCGCCTTCTGCAACCGCTTTCTGGCTCAGCAGCATGCGACGAACATCCGGGTGAACGATAATCGGGTCAGCGATACCCTCGGGGTTCTTCGGACCACTCAGCGAGCGCATGGCCAGACGGTCTTTGGCGTAGGCCAGGGAGCCCTGGAAGCCAAGCTCAGCAGCACCCAGACCCTGGATCGCGGTACCAATACGCGCCGTGTTCATAAAGGTGAACATGCAGTTCAGGCCCCTGTTCTCAGGCCCGATCAGCCAGCCTTTGGCACCGTCGAAATTCATCACACAAGTGGCGTTGCCGTGAATACCCATCTTGTGCTCGATGGAACCACAGGAAACGGCATTGCGCTCACCGGAAGAGCCGTCGTCATTCGGCAGAAGCTTGGGCACGATAAACAGGGAAATGCCCTTGGTACCTTCAGGAGCGCCTGGCAGCCGGGCCAGCACAATGTGGACGATGTTTTCGGCCATGTCATGCTCACCAGCGGAAATGAAGATCTTGGTGCCGGTGATGCTGTAGGTGCCGTCTGCATTGGGCTCAGCCTTAGAACGCAGCGTGCCCAGGTCGGAACCGCAATGAGGCTCGGTCAGACACATGGTGCCGGTCCACTCGCCGCTGATCAGCTTGGTGAGGTAAGTCTGCTTCTGCTCTTCAGTGCCGTGGGCTTCAATGGTGTTGGTCGCACCGTGGCTGAGGCCGGGATACATGCCCCAGGACCAGTTGGCGGTACCCACCATCTCGCTCATTACCAGGCCAAGAGAGTGTGGCAGGCCCTGGCCACCATAGTTGGGATCAGCGGTCATGGACGGCCAGCCGCCTTCCACGTACTGCTGATAGGCCTCTTTGAAGCCGGTTGGCGTTTTCACGCCGTCTTCGCTCCAGGTGCAGCCTTCTTTATCGCCCACCTGGTTCAGCGGAGACAGAACCTGCTCACAGAACTTGGCACCTTCCCCGATGATGGCATCGACCATATCCGGAGTTGCATCTTCGGCGCCTTCCAGATTGGCGTAGTGCTGCTCGCTGTCCAGCAGCTCGTTCATTACGAATTTAATGTCACGCAGGGGCGCTTTGTAGTCAGGCATGGAATCCACCTCAGGTTTTCGGTCTCAGCTGCGACACGGTCACAACACTCAGCCTCGGGATTTACTCATACGCTCAGCAAGAGAAGCTGAACGCCAATAAAACACTTGTTTGAAACATACGTTTAGAGGCACAGAATTGTCAATAGGCGCAATCAAAATTTGTGTTGTGTTTTGTCGCGAATGTGTACCGATGGCTTAAGCACACGGGGAGGTTTTAGACTAAAAAGCAGCTTGTTTTCAGGCTGTTGCCCGGAAGGATGAAGGGGGATTGGCGCTTACATCATTGCTCCCGACGCCGGAGATGACCTGATAGGCATTCGTCGCTTCCTGCGACTGCTTTGCACTGCTTTCGTCACCCGCCTGGTCCTCGGACACTTCAGATTGCCCGGACTCGTCAGTGCGACCCAACTCTGAGGAGAGTTCAGCTTGTGCCTGCAGCATCAACTGCATGGCCTCTGCCGCCACCGCCCGGTCTTGTGGGGAAGGCTCTGCCGGCGCCAACGCTGCGGCCCTGACCACACGCATTTTATCGATTGTCGCCTGGGGATCTCCCCGCACGGGCGAGGTGCTAATCGAGACCTCGCCACCAACAGCGTACTGGGCACCGTCGGGGCCCCGTTCATAGACGTAGGAAATGGAACCGGCGTACTGGCCGCCAACCGCCTGATGGGCTGCCTCATGGGCACGAACCTCACGGTCCCTGGCTTTCAGTTCCGTAAGCTGTTTCAGCTCTGCCTCATCCAGGCCCTGAGCATCCTCTACGCTGGAACCCTGCGAGCGGGTACGATCCTCCGCAGCATTATCGTCAGCTACGCGGTCGGACCCGGAGGTTTCAGGAGATGTTCGAGATGAAGGTGATTCATCCGAAGATGGCCGGAGAGGGGCACCCGCAGCTGCGTCTCCCGAGCCAACGGAAGGCGTAGGAAAGGCAGAAGCCATTGACGGAAGGGAGCCCGAAATCATCATGTCAGCAGACTGGCCGTCGAATCCAAAGGACCTGAACAGGGCTCGGACGCCCTGAGAGGGTTCAGGCAGTAATATCCAGAAGCGTTCCCAGGGTTTCGTCGGCGGTTTTCACTACCTGGGCCGAGGCTTCAACGCTGCGCTCGTACAGTTTCAGATCAATGATCGGTTCCACGAGGCCACCGACACCTTCTGCCGTGCCCTGGGGGCCATCAACACCGCCACGGGCAATCCTGCGGGCGGCATTTTCCATGCCTTGCATGCCGTCCTGGATACCCTGAATACCAATGCCTAATGTATTGCTGATCATAACCGCGCAGCCCAATGACCATATATTGACACCAGTAAGCCACAAATTTGGTCAATTTTCAAACAAAACGGCAACATCCAGGGCTTCGGCCAGCTCCTTCGGGTCGGCACGCTTCTGCCATGGCAACACCCCCAGGCATGGCGCGGGCAGGTTCTGAATCAGATAATCGAGGGTTTCCTGCTCACAGTTCATGGCCGCGGGGTCCGGCCGATTGGCCACCCAGCCTGCGACAGGCAAGCCATCACGGCGGATAGCTTCAGCGGTTAACAGTGCATGGTTGATACAGCCCAGTTTCAGGGGTACCACCATAATGACAGGCATACCCAGAGCGACAGGCATGGCGGCGTAGGTTTCACGATCATTGAGTGGTACCCGCCAGCCGCCGGCACCCTCCACCAACAGTAAATCCGCGGGACGCATCTGCAACCCGCGGCAAAATCCGACCAGCCGTTCCGCCGTGAGGTGCCGACCCGCCTGGGCAGCTGCCACATGGGGCGCGATGGCGGGCTGTAAGGCTACCGGGTTCACCTGATCGTAAGGCAACGGTTCCGACATGGACTCCATCAGTATCAGCGCATCTTCATTGCGCAGCCCCTCCGGTGTTTCGTCGCAACCAGACGCCACTGGTTTCATCGCAAGCGTTTTCTTCCCCAGGGTAGCGGCCGCCTCAAGAATCGCAGCAGACACCAGCGTTTTCCCCACGCCGGTGTCGGTACCCGTCACAAAGTAACTCTTTCTGGCCATAGATCAATGAATCCCCATGTCAGTCCGGCAGACGGCAACCCAGCCATGCCGATGTGTAAGTGGCCTGTATCCGGCGTTCCCCGTCTCGCGGATAATAACGGCACATGGCCCGCAAACGGCCAGGCGCGGTCGCGCTTTGCCGCCGCGAGGCGCCTTTGTACCCGGCGCCGATAGCCTTGAGCTCCGCCAACAGAGCCAGCGGCGAGGGATAATCCAGTGAAATGGTCTCGATCGCAAGTTGCGGATCCGGGAGCGTTTCAAATGCCTGCTCCCGAAAACGCGCTTCCGATTCAAAACGATTCACATGCTGGTGCCCGGGGTCTGCCCGGTGCCATGCTTCCCGAAGTTCGTCAAGGGTACCCTCCAGCAATGTCGACACCAGTAGCCGACCGCCTGGGCGCAGAACCCGGCGGCATTCAGCAAGCACACCGGCCGGGTCACGGCACCACTGAATCATCAAATTGCTGAAGACCACGTCCACACTGTTATCCGGCAACGGCAACGCCTCGGCATCCGCCTCGATCCACCGAATGCCGCTCGGGTTGGCAGATCGGGCGTAACGAAGCATTCCCGCAGCAATATCAACGCCAGTCACCTGGCTCCCCGGAATCGACGCCAACTGCCCTGTAAACCACCCAGTGCCGCTACCCAGATCGAGTATCTGGAGTCCATCTGCGCTTTGGGCCTGATGCAGCCCTTCCTTCAACTGGTCCAGCAAGACCTGGCCCATATAGCGCTGCAGCCGGGCAGCGGGATTGTAGGTATGGGAAGCTGAGCCGAAATCGCGGGCAATTGTGGATTTCGGGGGCACCCAGTCGTGGATATTGGATGTTACAGGGTCCATTCAACCTCCTTGCCGAAAACAAACTGAAGGATTTCGTCATGGCAACGCGAAAGCGCCTGCCCTCGAGGCCAATGGGTCATACCGGTTACCCTAACGACCTTGGCGGCTGGAGACGGATGAAACGAGTGCTCCCAACATTCAACGACCACATCGTTGCTCGCCTGAAGATGCAGCGTCGGCACTGGTAAAGCACCCCACAGAGACCGCTGATCTTCGCTGCCCAACCAGTCCAGGCCCCGAACCAGGTTCACGTCGCTGACAGAAGGCCCTCGCGCAAGCCAGGGGCGCAGTTCCTGCCGGGCTTGCGACTCATCATAGCTGCCGTGAATCAAAAGTCGCTGAAAGCGCCGCCAGGCAAGGCCGGCGTTTTGCGACACCTGTTCCCGGAATGTCTCAAAAGTATCCACTTCCATCCCTGTGGACCACTGCTCCCCAGCCACAAAGCGGGGAAACCCCGCCAGAGTGATTGCCTTGCGGACCTGGGGACAACTGCGTGAGGCAGCCGCCATTACCACCTGCGCCCCCTGGGACCAACCCGCCCAAACTGACGGGCACGGATAACGCTCCAGCAGATAATCCGCCACCCCCGTGATCGAGTCGCATCGGGACATCAGGGCGTCGTTCAGCGATATCAGATGAATCTCCCCTGGCCAACGATCAAACAACGGAAGCAACATGGCGGCATCGACACCCCAACCACCCACAACCACCAGCGGGATTCGTGATTCCACAGCGTTCATACCACCTCTGCAGAGGGCCTGTTCAGTAGTGAACGGCAGTCCGCCAATGCGGACAGCAACGTTGCCAGGTCTTCCGAAGAGTGCGCAGCGCTGAAGGTGACCCGCAAACGAGCTTGGCCTTCCGGCACAGTCGGCGGCCTGATCGCCGTAACCATTAGCCCCCTCTCCTCCAGGGCCTGACTCAATGCCAGGGCTGCCCAGTTGTCGCCCACCAAGATTGGCTGAATTGGTGTGCGCGATGGCATCAACTCATAGCCCAGTGCCGATGCCTCCTGGCGAAACTCTGAGATCAGCATCTGCAGGTGACTGCGACGGCTATCTTCCCGTTCGATCAGGTCAAAGCTGGCACAGGTGGCCAGAGCGATGGCCGGAGGCATGGCGGTGGTGTAGATATAGGTGCGGGCCTTCTGTACCAGGTAATCCATCAACAGCTGGGGGCCAGCCACAAAGGCGCCACTGGTGCCCACAGCCTTGCCCAGGGTGCCGATCAATATGGGCACGTCCTCCTCGGACAATCCCTGCTCCATCAGGCTGCCCCGCCCCTGAGGCCCCAGGACGCCCAAACCATGGGCGTCATCCACCACCAGAAGGGCCTCGTGCGCCCGGCACAGTGCCGCCAACTCCCTCAATGGCGCGATATCCCCATCCATGCTGAATACGCCGTCTGTCACCACCAACTTGTGGCCACCGGTAGCGGCAAGCATGTCAGCCAGGGCACTCATATCACCGTGGCGATAACGACGCACCCTGGCGCGGCTGAGAACACAACCATCGATGATGGAGGCATGGTTCAGGCGATCAGAGAAGATGGTATCGCCACGGCCAGCCAGCGCAGAGATAACGCCCATATTGGCCATGTAGCCGGTCGAAAAAAACAGCGCAGCACTGCGGCGGGTAAATTCCGCTAGCCGCAGTTCCAGTTGGTGGTGGGCATCGTGGTGACCGCAAATCAGATGCGAAGCGGCGCCGCCAAAACCGGTGTTTGGCATGGCCTCAGTGGCAGCCTTGATAATCCCGGGGTGATTCGCCAGCCCCAGGTAATCGTTGCTGCAGAACGACAGTAGCGGCACGCCATCGGAAACCAACGCGGGCTGCTGGGGGCCGCTGATCTGGCGGCGGGTGCGGTAAAGCCCCGCCTGTTTTCGCTCTTCCAGCTCTGCTGCAAAGTCACGCATGGCCAGCCCTCACAGACATGCTGTCTGCCTATGCAGACTCACGGGTGGCATCGTAGAACATGTGACGGGTCTGTTCGTATTCGACCGCTTCAACGATAGCTTCTTCCGCTTCCTGTTCGGTGCAGGACTGCTCGCGCTCTTCAGGCCGAATGCCCAGACGCTTGAACAACTCGCGGTCCGCATCCGCCTCGGGGTTGGCGGTCGTCAGCAGCTTCTCGCCATAGAAAATCGAGTTCGCACCAGCCAGGAAGCACAGGGACTGCATCTGCTCATTCATATTTTCACGGCCCGCAGACAATCGCACGTGCGAGGCAGGCATCATGATCCGAGCAACAGCGATGGTGCGGATAAAGTCGAACGGGTCCAGATCTTCCACATTTTCCATCGGCGTTCCTGCCACCTTCACCAGCATGTTCACCGGCACGCTCTCCGGATGGTGGGGCAGATTCGCCAACTGAACCAGAAGGCCAGCACGATCGTCAGGGTCTTCTCCCATGCCCACGATGCCGCCGCAGCATACTTTCATGCCTGCATTACGGACATTCTCGAGGGTGTCCAGCCGGTCCTGATAGGTGCGGGTGGTAATGATATGGCTGTAGTACTTTTCGGACGTATCCAGATTGTGGTTGTAGTAATCCAGCCCGGCTTCGGCCAGCTCGTCGGCCTGTTCCTGCTTCAGCATGCCGAGAGTCATGCAGGTTTCCAGGCCCAGGGATTTCACCTGGCGCACCATATCCACGACATATTCCATGTTTTTCTTCGACGGGCTACGCCAGGCCGCCCCCATACAGAAACGGGACGCGCCCTTTGCCTTGGCGGCCTTGGCCTCAGCAACCACTTTTTCAATTTCCAGCAGTTTTTCCTTTTCCAGGCCGGTGTTGTAATGACCGCTCTGGGGACAGTATTTACAGTCCTCCGGGCAGGCACCGGTCTTGATGGACAGGAGCGTGCTGATCTGCACTTCATTCGGGTCGAAATGCTCACGATGGACGCTCTGAGCCCGGAACACCAGGTCATTGAATGGCAGTTCGAACAACGCACGGGCTTCCTGCATGGTCCAATCGTGGCGCGGTGAGGTAGAAGGCGCGGTAGAAGGCGCTATAGAGGGTGCATCGGCGTGTGCGGTGGCAGTCATGATTCAGTCCTGTTAACTTTACCGGGATTCTGGTTTACGGATTGAACAGATGATAAAGGGACTGAAATCGCTGTCAACCTTGATCACACCAAAGGTTAACAGCGCGAAACGGATTCCGCGCGCTCAAATCAGCATCAAGGGCTTATTTCAGCTGCGCGGCGGGCAATGCGTGGCCTGCCTGGAACCGCATGCCCATTTCGGGCTCTGCACTCCCTGCCGGCAGGACTTGCCCGCCAACCACTCGCACTGCCGCTGCTGCGCACTGCCTATCGCCTACGCTGGCGATGAACTCATCTGCGGTCAGTGCCTGAAAGACCCACCGCCCTTCAGCCGAATCGTCGCGCCCTGGCGCTATCGATTCCCGGTTGACGGTATGGTCCAGCGCTACAAATACAATGGCCAACGCGCCTATGCCCGCCCCCTGATCCAGGATCTGAGCACTCATCTGACATTGATGCTGGAGACCCATCCTGAACGCACGCCGGACCTGCTTCTGGCCAGCCCGATGCATCCGGCCCGTCGACGAAAACGAGGATTCAATCAAGCGGCGGATATTGCAGAGCACATCAGCCGTCAATCGGGCATTCCCTGGAGCGCTGACCTTGTCGTCAGGAACCGGCGCACCCGGCCACAACGAGGACTGAACCGCGAAGAGCGCCTGGCCAACCTGCGGGGAATCTACCAGGTTACCCGTATACCACCGGCCAGTATTGCCATCGTTGATGACGTGGTCACCACCGGCGCCACTGCACGAAGCCTGACTGAAGTGCTGCTTGAGGCCGGCGCCAGGGAGGTTCAGATCTGGGCGCTGGCAAGAACCCCCGGATAAAGGTATGCAAACGCATTAGTCGGCGAGCTGCCCTGCCACTTCATCCGCAATGGCCAAAGCAGCCGTTAATCCCGGCGACTCAATGCCGAACAGGTGCACCAGTCCGGCAACACCGTGCCGACGTTCTCCGGCGATCCGGAAATCCGCAAACCCACCATCCGGGCCAGCAAGCTTGGGACGAATGCCGGCATAGGCGGGCTGCAGGCGGGACTCGTCCAATGCTGGCCACCAACGGCGAATACTTTCAGCAAACGACCTTGCCCGACCGGGGTCAACCGAGAGGTCCACTCGCTCTATCCATTCAACATCGGGCCCGAATCGAGCCTGGCCCGCTAGATCAAGCGTCAGGTGAACGCCGAGGCCGCCTGGTTCAGGGATCGGGTATACCAATGAACGGAAGGGGTGGCGACCGGAATAGCTGAAGTAGACACCTCGGGCCAGCCACTGGCGGGGCGCGATATCCGCTGGCACTCCCTGCCAGCTCGTGGCCAATGGTACTGCTCCGAGGCCGGCTGCGTTCACCACCCGTTGCGCCCTGAGCTCACAGGGCGCCGGCCCTCCAACCTGCAACCGATGCTCTCCGTCACAGGTCGCCGCATGTTCTACAGGCGCCTGGCGGAGCAAATGGCCACCGTAGTCCTCCAGCTCTCCCAGCAACGACAGCATCACACCATGACTGTCTACAATGCCCGTTTCCGGTGAGTACAACGCCTCCTGGGCGGTCACGTCCGGCAGAGACACCCGCAGGGCCCTGCGGGTTACCCGCTGGAGCGGAACACCGTTGCGAAGGGCCTGACTGGCGATAGTGTCGAGCCTCTCCACCTGCGACGCGCCATTGGCCACAATCCACTTGCCGGTTTTGCGGTGGTCGATGCCACGGGTCTGACAGTACTCATACAACATCCGACGACCACGAACACACAACCGGGCCTTGAGGGAGTCCTCGGGATAGTAGATCCCAGCATGGATAACCTCACTATTGCGGGACGACACCCCTTCGCCAAAGTGAGCGCCGGATTCCAGCACCAGCACCTCCCTGCCCTGCTTGGCCAGCGTCCTGGCCACTGCGAGGCCGACAATGCCGGCACCGACGACCACGGTATCTGCCTGTACTATGTCTCGCCCTGTCATCTGCTTTAACGTCACCCGCGTTGTGTTTCGATCGTTTGTCAGCATCACCAACACGCTCGTTGGCTAAAAAGCCCGAATCGCATTACGGTGTCGCCCCCGAAACGTTATACTTGGCCGTGAATTGAGTGCACGGAGCAGGGAACCGATGTCTGACAGGAAGCAGTTTATTATTGTAATGCTGGTGGCGGCCATATTTGTTGGCTGGCTTGGCTGGCGAGGCTTTGAAGTCATCAGCCTGAACCAGGCACTGAAGGCCGATGAAATGGTGGCCAACTATCCTTATCAGCATCGCGTTCTCCGGGTTGAAGGAGGGACCGCCATCATGAGCTCACTGCGCTCCCATGAAACCTCGACGCACGAAGCACTCACCACCATTTTTCCGAGCATGCGTAACCTGGGAGACAATGATCGTGACTGGCAACGGGCCGAGCGTGAACTGGCCCAGGTCCAGGCCCAGGCAGGCAACATCGTCCTCAGCGCGTCTGGCATTGATCGGGTGCGATGGGAACTGGACGAAAACTGGTATCACCTCGCCAGCATGAAGTCCCAACAGAATTCGAGATACTAAACCTTATTTATGACCGAAACCTCCAGCCATCCTTACGACGCCCTTACCCCCGATACCATTCTTGATGCCCTGGAAGACGCCGGATTTGTGGTCAGTGGACGCCTGTTTGCCCTCAACAGCTACGAGAACCGTGTTTACCAGATTGGTATTGAAGACCAGCCACCGGTAATCGCCAAGTTTTACCGTCCGGGGCGCTGGAGCGAAGCCCAGATCCGGGAAGAACATCAGTTTACCGTCCAGTTGCTCAACGCCGATATTCCGGTCGTGGCGCCCATGGCTATGCCCTCCGGCGATACACTGGGCCGTTGCGGGGACTTTCTGTTTGCCGTATTTCAGCAGCGGGGCGGGCAGGCGCCCGACACCAGCGTGACAGATACCCTGTACCGCCTCGGCCAGTGGCTGGGCCAGCTCCACAATATCGGTGACACTGAGCCCTTCAACCATCGCCCGGTTATGTCGATTCTTTCGGGCATTGAGGATAACAATCGGTTCCTTACGGAAAACCGCTGGATTCCAGATGACCTTCGGCCAGCGTGGGACTCGCTGATTCCCGATCTTGTCGACCACTGCGCCCGTCGGATCGATGACGCTGGCGAGGTGCACTCCCTGAGAATTCATGGTGACTGCCACGCCGGCAACATCCTCTGCCGCGAGGAACAGATGCTGTTTGTCGACCTGGACGATTGCCGTACCGGGCCTGCGATTCAGGATTTGTGGCTGTTACTGAACGGTGATGACGTTGAACGTGGCCAGCAATTTGGTGAACTACTGGAAGGCTACGAGATGTTCCGCGATTTCAATCGTCGTGAGCGTCATCTGATTGAACCCATGCGCTGCTTCCGGCAGATTTCCCACTGCACCTGGCTGGCCAAGCGCTGGGACGACCCGGCCTTCCCGCGTTTCTTCCCCTGGTTTGCCCAGCCGCGTTTCTGGTCCGACCAGATCCTGTCACTTCGGGAACAACTGGCGGCGCTACAGGCCCCTTCCATTCATGTACCCGGCCAATATTGAGGCCACTATTACCGACAGACCGGAGACCAACCGATGAGCCAAAGTGAGGCCCGATTTACCGTCCGCAGCCTGATTGTCACTGCCATTGCCACCATCATCGTTACCATCGTGGTTTTGGAGGCCAGCGGGCGGATTGATCATGCCGAGAATAAGGATCATGTGCCGGTGGGGGAATTTGAGGCCGTTCACATCAAACCTGGCGAAGAGTTCCGCATGTCGCCCAAGTCATCGGAACTCCACGCTGTCTGCGAACAGGGGTATCTGGCCATCGCCGCCGATGTGGACCCGGAGTTCCGGGGCATCCTCGTTGATTACAAGAACCGGGGCGTACGCTGCAGCCGAGGCCCGACACCCGCACACGACAGGCCTGTCCATGAGGGCCAGGAGCCAGCAGACAATGGCTGACAGGAACAAAAAACCGGGCCAGGCGCTGGACCGTCTGTTCGCCACTGAACGGGAAACCGGAGAATTCCGGTTTGACACATCGGTGGCTCGGGTATTTCCGGACATGATCCGGCGCTCAGTACCGGGTTACACCACGATTATTCCAATGATTGAAGTGATCACCGAACAGTATGCCCGCCCGGGCAGTCACTGCTACGATCTCGGCTGCTCTCTCGGCGCCTCCACTCTGGCCATGCGCCATGGCATTGGGGACCGCGACTGCACCCTTACAGGCGTGGACAACTCGGCTGCCATGATTGAGCGTTGCGAGCATTATATTGCTCTGGACGACCACCCATTGCCGGTTTCGCTGCGGTGCGAGGACATCCTCGACACCCCGATTGAGAACGCGTCGGTGACCACCCTGAACTTCACACTGCAGTTCGTGGCGCCAGACAGACGCGCAGAACTGATGGCTCGCATCGCCGACGCCACACTGCCCGGCGGAGTACTGATCCTCTCCGAGAAAATTCGCTTTGAATCCGATTCCGAGCAATCAACACAGACCCAACTCCATCACGAGTTCAAACGGGCCAACGGCTATTCCGACCTGGAGATCAGTCAGAAGCGTTCCGCCCTGGAACAGGTACTGATACCGGAAACCCTGGCCGAACACCGTGAGAGACTGATAAACGCAGGATTTAGTCAGGTTATGGTGTGGTACCAGTGTTTCAACTTTGTCTCCATGCTCGCCATTAAATCGCACTGAACGGAGCCTCCATGACGACCTTCAACTGGCAGGGGTGCTTTGCCCCGCTGCTTGACGATCTTGATAGCCGTGGCCTTGAGCGCTGGCGAAAGCAACTGCAGCAACAGCTACAAAAGCGCTTTGACGACAACCCTCATGGGGATATTGCCCGATGGAACCGGGCTCTGGACACCCTGCCCCACATTGGTGATGCCACGGCGAACCTGAACCAGTCGGCCATTACCCTGAACTCCGACCAGCCCCTCAGCACAGAAGACCGTGCAAAGCTCGAAGAAGGGCTGCGAGGACTGATGCCCTGGCGTAAGGGCCCGTTCGAATTCTTTGGCACCTATATCGATACCGAGTGGCGTTCTGACTGGAAATGGGACCGCGTCGCTCCCTACCTGTCAGACCTGAGTGGTCGGCAGATACTGGATGTCGGTTGCGGCTCTGGCTATCACTGTTGGCGCATGCTGGGCGAAGGAGCCGGCCGGGTGATTGGCATCGACCCAGGACTGTTATTCCTGTTCCAGTTTCTCAGCGTCAAACAGTATGCAGGCCAGGAGCAGCGCATTGATCTGCTCCCGGTGCGCGTAGAGGATCTGCCGCCAAAGCTGGAAGCATTCGACACCACTTTCTCAATGGGTGTGCTCTACCACCGTCGCTCACCACTTGATCACTTACTGGAACTGAAAGACACACTCCGCCCGGGTGGCGAACTGGTGCTGGAAACGCTGATAGCGGATGGGCCGGAAGGTTACAGCCTGATGCCGGAGGACCGCTACGGCCAGATGCGCAACGTCTGGTTCCTGCCCAGCTGCGACACTCTGTTGCGCTGGCTGGACCGAACCGGTTTTTGCAACGCCCGCGTGGTGGATGTGACAGAAACCACGATCGAGGAGCAACGCAGCACTGACTGGATGCAATTCCAGTCGCTGCAGGACTTTCTCGACCCGGACGACCCAACGAAGACCGTGGAAGGTTATCCGGGTCCGAAAAGGGCGACGGTTATCGCGGACAAGCCCTGAAGGTGTCCGCGACAACCCAGGAAGGTTACTCGCCGAAGGGGTGGCGCAGAATGACCGTCTCTACCCGGTCAGGACCGGTGGAAATGATATCGATCGGTGCTTCGATCTGCTCTTCCAGGAAACGGATATAGGCCCTGGCGTTCTCCGGTAACTGGTCCAGGCCTGTCAGCCCGACCGTGCTCTCCTGCCAACCCGGAAGATCCGCATACACCGGCTCAATGTCCTTGTAGGTATCGCAACCGATCGGCGGGCGGGTAATCTCCCCGTTAGGCGTTTTGTAGCCAATGCACACCTTCACCGTATCCATGCCATCGAGCACGTCCAGCTTGGTCAGGCAGATGCCCGATACGCTGTTGATCTGGATGGCGTGGCGCAGTGCAACCGCATCAAACCAGCCACAACGGCGTGAACGCCCGGTGGTGGTGCCAATCTCGTTGCCCTTGACCGCCAGGTGATGGCCCATATCGTCAAACAGCTCGGTCGGGAACGGACCGGAACCGACACGAGTGGTGTAGGCCTTGGTGATCCCCAGCACGTAATCCAGGAACAACGGCCCAAAACCAGACCCGGTAGCCGTGCCGCCAGCCGTGGTATTTGAGGAGGTGACGTACGGGTAGGTACCCAGATCAATGTCCAGCAGCGAGCCCTGCGCACCTTCAAAGAGGATGTGTTCGCCGCGCTTGCGAAGGTCATGGAGGATATCCGTGACGTCGGCAGACATGGGCAGAATTTCCTCGCCCATGGTCATCAGTTCGGAAAACGCCTGATCAATGTCTTCGGGCTCTTCCTTGAAGTACTCGGTCAACACGAAGTTATGGTACGACATGATTTCCCGGAGCTTCTCTTCAAAGCTCTTCGGGTCACACAGATCTCCAACGCGAATCCCACGGCGTGAAACCTTGTCTTCGTAGGCCGGCCCGATACCGCGACCGGTGGTGCCAATTTTGTCGACACCTCGCGCTCGCTCGCGCGCCTGATCGATACGAACATGGGTCTTGAGGATGACCGGGCACGCCAGACTGATCTTCAAACGCTCCCGCACAGCAACCCCATTGCCTTCGAGTTCGCGGACTTCCTTCAGCAACGCTTCCGGAGAGAGCACGACGCCGTTGCCAATCAGGCACTGGACATTCTGGCGAAGAATGCCAGACGGAATCAGATGAAGGGCGGTTTTCTTACCTTCAATAACCAGGGTATGGCCGGCATTGTGGCCGCCCTGAAAGCGCACCACCGCCGCAACCTTATCGGTCAGCAGGTCAACAATCTTGCCTTTTCCTTCATCACCCCACTGGGTGCCCAGCACTACAACGTTTTTACCCATGACTCTCTCTCAGTGCGGCCCCGCCAATTGATGGGGTGCCCGCAGGTTTACCTGTAAATGAGTGGCCCGACCCCGAAGGTCATCAGTCCAACTGCTCCACGACCCACTGGCCGTCTCGCTTCACCAGGGCACGATCGCAATTGCGCGTGCCAGGATCAACGCCCTCGTCTTCCGGCAGGGCGCGGATAACCGTCTCCGTCATCCGCAGGCCGGAAATCACGCCATCCAGCGCAGGATCTTCGGTGGCTGGCGCCCATATGGCCTTGCCAGCGCGGCCGGTTCGCTGACCAAGTGAGACCAGCGCACGGATATCAAGACTAAAGCCCGTCGCCGGACGTGCACGGCCGAAATCACTGCCAATGGCATCGTAGCGACCGCCCTTGGCAACCGCGTCACCATGCCCCGGCACATAGGCCGCAAACACCAGCCCGGTATGGTAGTTGTATCCTCGAAGCTCACAAAAATCGAACCCGAAGCTTACCTCTGGATAGCTCGCGGACAGCATATCCGCCACTCGATCCAGTTGATCCAGCGCCTGACGAAGCGGTTCCGGCGCCCCTTCAAGAATGCGCTTTGCCTCACGCAGGGCATCCTTCCCACCGCTGACTCTGGCCAGCTCTCTGAGCATGCCGCCAGCAGAACCCGGTGGGCACCCGCCCAGCAATTCATCCAGTTCCGGCACAGACTTACGGGCCATGGCATCAAAGATGGCCGCGCCGGTATCGCGATCAAACCCGGCCTCTCCAACCAATGTCTCGTAGATCGCGACATGGGCAAGATCCAGATGGATTCTGGGCAAACCCGATACACGCAGGGTTTCAAGCATCAGGCTGATCACTTCCAGATCCGCCGATTCGGAGGCGCTACCAAACAGCTCGCAACCCGCCTGGATGGGCGTGCGCCCTGTCAGCATATGGCGCGGTCGGGTGTGGAGCACATGGCCGGCATAACACAGCCGCGTAATACCTTCCTGGCCAAGGGTATGGGCATCAATGCGTGCTGCCTGCGGCGTCATGTCCGCACGCAGCCCCATCATCCGGCCGGTCAGCTGATCAGTCAGCTTGAAGGTCTGAAGCTCCAGGTCGTGCCCGGTGCCCGTAAAAAGTGATTCGAGGTATTCGATCAACGGCGGGATAACCAGCTGGTAACCCCAACGCTGGCAGGTATCCATTACATCCCGGCGCAGGGATTCAATCTGTCCAGCCAATGGCGGAAGGATGTCTTCCACGCCATCAGGCAGTAGCCAGCGATCAGATACTGTCATGAGATTCGGTTGTCCGTTCTGTCCCGGGGCGGAAGCTTCTTGCCGCGAGAGTGCACAGGATTTAGGGCGATGCTCGGGGAAAGATAAAAACCCGAACCAAAACCGGCAGAATTTTACACTGTTGGCAGACACAAAAAAACCGGAATACCGAGGTATTCCGGTTTTGTCACTACCATCGTCGTGGTTAGCGGTTTCCCTGAGGGTCCTTCAGGAACTTCAAGAAGTCGCTATCAGTGTCGATGACCATGATGTCGTCTTCATTGGCAAAGGTGTTCTGATAGGCTTCCAGACTGCGGTAGAAGCTATAGAACTCGCTGTTAGACCCATAGGCATCGGCATAGATCTGGGCGGCCTGAGCATCACCTTCACCACGCATTTCCTCAGCCTTGGCAAAGGCTTCCGCCAGGATAACGGTGCGCTGGCGATCAGCATCCGCGCGAATACCCTCCGCCAACTCGCGACCGCGGGAGCGGAATTCCTGCGCCAGTTTCTCGCGCTCGGTCGCCATTCGACGATAGACGTTCTGGCTCACCTGCCCCGGGAATTCAATGGCTTTGACGCGGATATCCACCACTTCAATGCCAAATTCCTTGAGCGACGTTTCGTTCACCCGGTCACGCAGGGTGTGCATCAGCTCGTCACGCTGGCCGGAAACGACCTCGACCATGGTCCGAACACCGAACTCATCCCGAAGGCCGTTATCCACGCGAGACAACAGCAGCTCGGAGGCGCGGTATTCGTCACCACCAGTGGCCCGGTAGAACTGATCCACGTTGCGGATTTTCCAGGCGATGTAGGAATCGACGTCCAGCGGCTTCTTCTCGATGGTCAAATACTGACGCGATGGAAGATCCGTTGTCAGCAATCGGATGTCGAATTCCCGGACCTGATCAATGACCGGCACCTTGAAGTGAAGCCCGGCTGAAATATCCGTTTCGATCAACTCACCGAACCGCAGCAGCACGCCACGATGGGTTTCCGGGATAATGTAAACACTGGAGAGCGTAACCAGTACGACAATCAGGGCGCCTGCAAGGCCCACAATACTTTTGGGTCCCATCATTATCTGCTCCTCCGAACGCCACTATCCTGCCTGCCACGCAGCTCCTGAATCACCTGATCTGACAGGGTCTTGATGTCGATGTCACTGCCGGAGCTTCCGGAACCGCTCTGGCTGCCGGTGCTGGCACCGGAACGGTTAGTCAGCCTATCCAGAGGCAGGTACATCATATTGTCGCTGCTCTGGGTGTCCACCAGCACTTTGCTGGTATTCGACAGAACCCCTTCAAGCGCCTGGATGTACATACGCTCGCGAGTGACTTCCGGCGCAGTCTGATACACACCAAGAACCGCCAGGAAACGTGAGGTTTCACCACGGGCACGCTCAATCACTTCTTCCTTGTAGGCCGCCGCTTCCTCGGTCAGGCGCTGTGCCCGGCCACGAGCCTCGGGGACCACTTTATTGCGGTAGGTTTCAGCTTCTTCCTTGACCTGCTGCTCGTCCTCACGGGCGCGCTGCACTTCACGGAAGGCATCCTGCACCGCATCGGGTGGCTGAGTGCTCTCGACGTTTACACGGACAATGGTCAAGCCAGTGCCGTATTCTTCCAGGAAGCTCTGCAGGCGCTGCTCCACGCGAACGGCCAACTCGGCACGACCTTCCGTCAACACGTCATCAAGTGTTGAGCTACCAACTTCATGGCGCAAGGCACTGTCAGTAGCAAACGCCAATGCCTGGTTGGAATCACGGACGTTCAGCACATAAGCCTGAGCATCACCAACACGATACTGGACCTGAAGGTCGACAGAGACGAGGTTCTCGTCCTGTGTCAGCATCTGGCCTGTAGATTCCGCATTCCGGACGTTCGTCACCCGGACCAGATAAACGCTATCGATCAACGGAACCTTGAAGCGCAGACCCGGCGTTTCAGTACGACTGAACTCGCCAAAGCGAAGCACAACCGCACGCTCCTGCTCGTTCACGGTGTAGAACGATTGAAAGACCACGTATCCGGCAAAAATGATGGCCGCCAACGCCAGGATGGCACCAAAACCGCCGGCGCCACCCGAGGACGAACTGCCGCCACTGCCTCCGGACTTGTTGCCCTTGCCACCCAGCAAGCGATTGAGCTTGTCGAGACCCTTCTTCAGCGCCTCGTCCAGGTCCGGTGGGCCCTGGTCATTTCCGCCACGACCACCACCAGTACCCCAGGGGTCATTGTCGTTGCGGTTTCCACCCGGTTCATTCCAGGCCATAGTGTTCTCCGTTCCAAACTAATCGAATGGCTGCAAATACTAGGGATTTATAAGCGCCCCGGCAATAGCACAGCCGGCCTATGTACGTTGTTCTTCAAGCCTTACATCATTTTCGCGCACGCCAGCGCGGCTCAAAAGCTGTAACCAGTCACGATGCTGAAGGCGTACTTCCAGTACCGAATCCCCGCTATCGCGGTGACTTTCCGTCACGACAGAGCCCGCTTCATGCAAAAGCGCCCGCAACTTGCCGTCCGTCGGGCCCAGCAGTACGAATTGATGGATCACGTCCTCCGCCAATCGTTCGACGATGGTATCAAACAGGCCTTCAAGACCTTCCCCGGTGACCGCAGAAACCCAGACACGCACGGGAACGCCATCTTCGTTGCGCTCAACCCGCGGCTGGAAGTTATCCAGCAGGTCGATCTTGTTGAAAACCTGCAGCACCGGAATCTCGTCAGCACCTATTTCTGCCAGCACTTCTTCCACCTGCTCCATGTTCTCGTCACGACGGTGATCGTGGCAGTCGATTATGTGGAGCAGAATTGAGGCTTCGGTGGTTTCTTCCAGGGTGGCACGGAAGGCTTCAACCAGCTTGTGGGGAAGATGACGGATAAAGCCGACAGTGTCGGCCATTACGACCGGGCCAATGTCAGGAAGTTCCAGGCGCCTCAGCGTCGGGTCCAGGGTCGCAAACAGCTGATCCGCCGCGTAAACGGTTGACGTTGTTATGCGGTTAAACAGCGTGGACTTGCCCGCGTTGGTGTAGCCCACCAGTGAGACGGTTGGAATATCCGCACGCATCCGGGCCCGGCGACCCTGGTTACGCTGTTTACGGACCTTTTCAAGGCGGCGATGAATGGACTTGATACGCTCCCGCAGCAACCGCCGATCCGTCTCCAACTGGGTTTCACCCGGGCCACGCAACCCGATACCACCCTTCTGGCGCTCAAGGTGCGTCCACCCTCGAATAAGGCGGGTCGACATATGCTCAAGTTGAGCCAGTTCCACCTGAAGCTTACCTTCATGGGTGCGAGCACGCTGAGCGAAAATATCCAGGATGACGCCCGTGCGATCGAGCACACGACAGCTCAGCTCACGCTCAATGTTTCGTTCCTGGCTGGGGCTGAGTGCGTGATTGAAAAGCACCACATCCGCTTCGTTGGCGGTCACGGCATCACGAATCTCTTCCAGCTTCCCCTCGCCGACAAACAGTCTCGGGCTGGGCTGCTTGCGCGAGCCGGTGACAACACCTACGGGTTCGACACCGGCAGACCAGACCAGTTCACGGAACTCGCCCAGATCCTCAGCTTCTTCGTGTGAGGAAAACTCGATATGAACGAGAATCGCCCGTTCACCAACGTCGGGACGCTCAAACAAGTAGTAACAACTCCAAATCAGTCAGGCTGCACCTGTCACCAAAACAAACACCCGCGGCCCTGGGAGCCTTTTCGGGCCCTTCGGGAGCGCGGGTGACAACACCGGTGTGCCCGGATAAATCAGTCTTCAGATTCTTCTCCGCCCGGAGCCTGTGGCGGAATACGAACGTTCCGCGCGGGCACCACAGTGGAAATGGCATGCTTATAGACCATCTGGCTGACAGTGTTTTTCAGCAAAATCACGAACTGGTCAAAAGACTCGATCTGGCCCTGAAGCTTGATACCATTGACCAGAAAGATGGAAACCGGAATGCGTTCCTTGCGTAATGCATTAAGGTAAGGGTCTTGTAGAGAGTGCCCTTTTGACATGTGTTTTCTCCTGTTTATAAGTAAAGGCAGATCGTCAACTTCAATTGTTAAATGTGGTGCGAAACTCAATAATTTTCAAGGCAGTGTCGGACATAAGTTTGTCGCCACTATCCAACCAGTCCACATCGGACCACTTTCGCAACCAGGTCAGCTGTCGCTTGGCAAGCTGCCGGGTAGCAGCAACGCCCTTGTCCACCATGGTGTCGTAATCATAATCACCGGCCAGATGTGCCCAGCCCTGACGATATCCGACACAACGCATGGAGGGCAGGCCAGCATTCAGATCACCCCTGGCCTTCAGCGCCCTGACCTCATCAAGAAAACCCGCATTCAGCATGGCGTTGAAACGCAGGGCTATTCTTTCATGGAGCACCCGCCTCTCGGCGGGAGCCATCGCAAGCTGCACTACAGTATACGGAAGAGACGGCGATTCGTCTGCCTGCCATTGGGTGAAATAGGTGTAATCCTCAATGCCATCACTGTTCTGACGGTTCTCTGCCTGGCCTCTGCTCGCCTTGTCCTGCCATATTGAGGAAATCGGCCGTCCCGTCAGACGAATCACCTCAAGTGCCCGAATAAGTCGCTGCCGGTTATTCTGATGAATGAGACCCGCCGCCACAGGGTCCTGTCGCTCCAGCTCCTGGTGAAGGGCACCCCAGCCTCGCTCCTTCGCCTCCTGCTCAAGGGCCTCCCGGACGACTGGATCAGCAGACGGCAGGTTGGACATACCATGCAGCAATGCCTTGAAGTACATCATGGTGCCACCCACCAACAACGGAATCCGCCCCGCTGACACAATGTCGTTCATTTCACGCAGGGCATCGCGACGGAAGTCCGCTGCCGAGTATGTTTCCGCCGGGTCGCAGATATCAATTAACCGGTGTGGCGCCTGGGAGAGCTCCTCGTGCGAGGGCTTGGCGGTTCCAATATCCATACCCCGGTAGATCATCGCCGAATCAACACTGATGATATCGCAGGGCAGGTGGCGACAGAGCTCGATGGCCAGGTCGGTCTTGCCCGAGGCAGTCGGGCCCATCAGGCATATGGCCAGGGGCTTGGTGCCTTTAGCGGTTGATGCCGTCATACCGGTGTTAACGCCCGCGCAGGAATAATTTGTCCAGCTCCGAGAGGGTGACCACAGTCCAGGTGGGCCGACCATGGTTGCACTGACCACTGCGCTCGGTGGCCTCCATGTCCCGCAACAGGGTATTCATTTCCGGAATGGTCAGTTGCCGATTGGCACGCACGGAACCATGACATGCCATGGTACCAAGCAACTCATGTATCACCGCCTCCACACGGTCGCTTTCGCCGTTCTCAATCAGGTCAGACAGCACATCCCGAACCAATTGCTCGGTGTCCGCCCCCCGCAACAGCGCAGGCACCTGCCGCACAGCGAGAGTTTCGGGGCCAATGCGCTCCACCCTCAATCCCAACTGCAAAAGCTCTTCACCATGAGTCTCCGCCAATGCCGCCTCTTTCTGGCTGACAGCCAGGGAAACCGGCACCAGCAGCGGCTGACTCTTGAGGTCCTGCGCCTCCAGCGCACGCTTCATACGCTCATAGGTAATACGTTCATGGGCCGCGTGCATATCCACCACGATCATGCCCTGACGGCTCTGGGCCAGGATATAAATTCCGTGCAGTTGGGCAATGGCGTAGCCAAGCGGCGGCTCATCACCGCTGTCCTGCGGTGGCGTAGGCGCCGCAACGGCCAGATCACCGGAGTCAGCCATCGCGGGCTGCGCCCCGGTTCCACCGCCCTCGTTCAGGGACTGGTAGAACGCCATTTGATCGCGGGCCTGCCATTCAGGCTGCGGGGGCCTCGGGCTCCCTGAGAACCCGGCATGCTGCGGGCTGCCGCCGGAACCTGTAAACGGATCGGAGGCGGGCTGGTGATTGACACCCGGCATGGCAGCCTGAACGCCAAAACCACCGGTTGCCGTACCGGCCTCCCGACCGTGGGACTGGGCTACCGCTCCCTTGAGATGATCATCCGGGCGTACATCTGCCAGCGCCTTGTGAAGCGTCCGGAAAATAAAATCGTGAACCAGGCGCCCATCGCGGAAACGCACTTCGTGCTTGGTGGGGTGAACATTCACGTCCACGTTCGCGGGATCAACCTCCAGATACAACACGAACGCCGGGTGACGGTTGTTGTAAAGCACATCCCGATAAGCCTGGCGCACGGCATGCGCTACCAGCCGGTCCCGTATCACCCGCCCGTTGACAAAAAAGTACTGCAAATCCGCCTGACTGCGGGAAAAGGTCGGCAGGGCAACCCAACCCCAAAGTTTCAATCCCGTAGCCTCAGCATCAATCACCACGGCGTTGTCGATAAACTGCTGACCGCATAGAGAGCCAATCCGCCGCTCCCGGTCCAGCGGATTCTCAGCCGGCCTGAGGCTCTGGACCACACGCTGGTTATGTCGAAGCGTAAAACCGGTGTCGAAACGGCTCAGGGCCTGGCGGCGAATGCATTCTTCAACATGGTTGAACTCGGTCTTCTCCGTACGGAGAAACTTGCGCCGGGCGGGCGTGTTAAAGAACAGGTCCCGGACCTCCACCGTCGTGCCCACCGGATGGGCCGCCGGGGAAATACTGGCGTCCATGTCGCGCCCTTCCACTTCTACCTTTGAGGCCGCCTCCTGGCGCTCTGTGCGTGATGTCAGTGCCAGCCTGGAAACGGAACTGATACTGGCCAGGGCCTCCCCCCGGAAACCAAGGGACGCCACTGCTTCGAGGTCTTCGAGATTTTCAATCTTGCTGGTGGCATGACGGCTGAGCGCAAGGGGAAGGTCCGTCTCGTCTATGCCCATGCCGTCGTCACGTACCCGGATCAGCTTGACACCCCCCTGCTCCACCTCGATATCGACCCGGCGGGCACCGGCATCGAGCGCATTTTCTACCAGTTCTTTCACGACCGAAGCCGGGCGCTCAACCACCTCGCCGGCAGCAATCTGGTTGGCCAGGCGGGGCGTGAGTAATCGAATGGAGGGCATGTTACCAGGGGACCTCGTGTCAGGATGCAGGAATACGAATGGTTTGCCCTACCATAACACGGTCATCATTGAGGCCGTTATACTGCATCAGTTCGCTGACGGTTGTCTGGTTCTCCCGAGCGACGCCTGAGAGCGTATCCCCGCGGCGAATCCGGTACTGACTGACACTGCCATCGCCACGGCCGTTCTGCTTCTGCCACGCCAGCAACGTGCCTGGCGGGGGCGTTTTCTGGAAGTAGTCATCGATACCCCGAAACACCGCCTGGGACAGTTTTTCACGATACCAGGCACTGGAAAGGTTCTGCTCTTCCTTCGGATTCGAGATGAATCCCGCCTCAACGAGAACCGATGGAATATCCGGTGATTTCAGCACCGCAAACGCAGCCTGCTCAACGCCTTTCTTGTGAAGCTTGGCGACACTGCCAAGCCTGCCGAGGATAGAGTCCCCGACACCGAGGCTGGAATTGATACTGGCGGTCATGGAAAGGTCCAGCAGCACACCCGCCAGCATGTCATCTCGACCATCAAGGGACACCCCACCGGCACCCCCGATCAGGTCAGAGCGGTTCTCGGTCTTGGCCAGCCAGCGGGCGGTTTCACTGGTGGCACCCCGCTGTGACAACGCAAACACCGAAGCACCACGGGGCTGAGGCGTGCGAAAGGCATCGGCGTGGACCGACACAAACAGGTCGGCGTTGTGCTTCCGGGCCAGCAGTGTGCGGCTACGCAAATCGATGTAGTAGTCGCCGGTACGGGTTAGCTTGGCGGTATAACCCGGCTTGGCGTCGATCAATTCCGCCAGGGTTTTCGACATTCTCAACACCACGTCCTTTTCTCGGGTGCCCCGGGGGCCGATTGCTCCCGGGTCTTCGCCGCCGTGGCCGGCATCAACCACCACGATAATATCCCGCTTGCCGTTGGCGTTTTCGGTGACGGTTGGCTCCGAAGGCTTTCGAGCCTTCAGACCACCTTCGTCGATCAGGTCAACGACCAACCGGTGACCGTACTGCTGATTGGGTTCGAGCTGAAAGCTGCGCGGCTTGATGTCACTCTTCAGATCGAGCACTACCCGAAGATCATTACCGTTGCGCGGGGCGCTGCGGATACGCTTTACGGGACTGCCCGAGAGGTCGAGCTTGTCAAAATCGGCCTTGAGCGTCGTGTTCTCAAGGTCAATCACCAGGCGCGAAGGCCCGGAAAGGGCAAACACCTTGTGATCAATCTTGTCGGCAACATCCAGCACCAGCCGGGTATGGTCCGGCGCGGGCCAGATCCTCACGCCTTCCACGTTAACGCCCGCCATTGCTGCCATAGGAAACAACAGAGTCAGCATTACACTACCGGCCAGGCACCATCTGGAGAACATTCTTGCCATCATTTTCCTGCCCACCTGCACTGATCACACATAATTAACCTCGAACACTCGACAACGGTATTGCCGCAAGCCTGGCCTGCAACCCCACACCCACAGCCGTTGCCGCCGAGACAAGCGCTTTACGCCCATCTCCACTGACACTCAAGCGTATCCAAAGGTCGGGATCCGGAAGGATTCCCTGACCCCGCTCGGGCCACTCAATCAAACAAAGGCTCCGGCCCTGAAAGTAATCACGTATACCCATGTACTCCAGCTCCTCCGGATCACCCAATCTGTATAGGTCGAAGTGGTAAGCGGGAGGGCTCAGGTGCTCATACGGCTCCACAATGGTGTAGGTCGGGCTTTTAACAGCCCCGTCATGACCAAGGCCACGCATGACTCCGCGGCTCAGGGTTGTCTTTCCCGTACCCAGGTTGCCCTCGAGAAATACAGTGGCTCCCTGTCCGGCCTGAACCACAACGGTAGCGAGCCCCCTTCCAAGGTTTTCAGTTGCCACCTCATCCTCCAGGAACAGCGAGAGCTCCTGCGCTGCAACGTCCATCATTCGCCTCCACCACCGCCAACCGAACGACGATCCGGCCAGCGCTCAGAATCCACCAATACCTGTGACAGGGCCTCAATAACGTCCATCGGCAACAGCCCCATATAACCGCGGGTTTCCGACGCCAGGTCCGCAGCCGCCAGATGCAATGCAGCCCCTGCCGAGGTTGCAACACGGGCATCCTTCAGTTGAGCGTACAAACTACCCAGCACACCCGAAAGAACATCCCCCATGCCACCAGTCGCCATGCCAGGGTTGCTGCCGCTGACAACGTCCGGTACGGCACCTCCGCCTGCCACCACCGTGCCGGCACCCTTAAGCAGCACCACTCCGCCAAACATCTGGGACATTCGCCCGGCAGCGCCTACACGATCTTCTTCAATTTCCGCCACATCACACGCCAGAAGCCGCGCCGCCTCTCCAGGATGCGGGGTAAGGATATGATTGTGTGCAAGCTGCGCCACCCTTGAGGCCATCAGGTTGAGGGCATCTGCATCGAGCACCCTCGGCTTACCGCTCGCAACCACCTGCTGGAGCATCTGCTGCCCCCAGGAACCCTGGCCGATGCCCGGACCACAGACTATGACATCCGCCGCTTCAATCAACGGCGGCAGTTCAGAACCATGAATCAGCCCCTGCACCATGACCGATGGACAGCGAGCGAGGGCCGGTGAGACGTATTCCGGGCGCGTGGCCAGCGTAACCAGTCCGGCACCGGCTCTTGCCGCTGCTTCGGCTGCCAACAGGCCGGCACCGCCAAAACCCCGGTCCCCGGCCACCACGAGCACGTGCCCGAAACGACCCTTATGCGCGGTTCTTGATCGCCTGGGGATGACCGAACGAATCGACTGCCAGTCAACTCGGCGAGCAAAAGGCTGCTGACCGCTCTCGGAGGCCCAGTCATCGGTATCCAGGGACTCGAACAGGATGTCACCCCCACACTCAGCCCCCTGCCCCGTAAACAGTCCGGCCTTGAGCCCAATAAAGGTCACTGTTGCATCGGCCCGTATCGCCTTTCCGACCACCGCCCCAGTGGTTGCGTTCAGGCCGGACGGCAAATCAATCGCCATTACGGGCGCAGGCGCCTCATTGCACGCGTCGATCATCGCCGCAAAGGGCTCCCTGGGAGCGCCTGTTACGCCGGTTCCCAACATGGCGTCCACGATTAACCCGGCGCTGGCAATTGATCGCTGCGCATCGCCGCTACCAAGATCCACAAGTTCCCGCACTTTTACCCCATCGGCCACGGATTTTTGCCAGGCCTTGCGGGCATCACCAGATAATTTTCCCGTCGGCGCAACGGCAATACAGTCCACATCCAAACCATGGCGTACGGCATTGGCCGCCACCAAATAGCCGTCACCGCCATTGTTGCCGGCGCCACACAGCACCAGAACCCGGCCCGGCTCAGGCCAGTTGCGTACCAGCCTGCGAAACGCACCGGCGGCTGCGGCCTGCATCAGGTCAAATCCGTCAACCCCTTGTTGATCAATTACATAGCGATCAATCTCCCTCACCGCATCGGCGGAGTAGAGGTCTTCTGGTAAACTATGACCACCAGACAGGGGCATGAAAATCGGCTCCCGCTAAAGAATTCGGATTAAGAAAATCGGCCAGATACCTGTAAAGAATAGCAAAACAGCGGAAAAGGTCATAACTTAATCAAATTAAACTTCATTACCCTTCGGGCCGCCGGGAAAACCGGTTGCCACTCGACTGGCACTCCATGACCGAATCGATCGATCAAAACCTCGAACATCTGCCGGAACATATCCAATCCTGGGCCCGGGAACTCGGCTTTAGTGATGTCGGCATTACCCTCCCGGACACCGGTGCTCACGGAGCTCGCCTGAAGGACTGGCTCCGCAAGGGTTTTCACGGCGAAATGTCGTATATGGAAGATCATGGCGACAAACGCTATACCCCCACCTCACTGGTGGAAGGAACGCAAAGAGTCATTTCCGTGCGGCTGGACTACCTGCCTGCGCCCGATAACCCGGGGCGAATACTCACTAACCCCGAGAAGGCCTACATTACCCGCTATGCCACTGGGCGTGACTATCACAAGCTGATGCGCAAACGACTGGCGACCCTGGCAAAACGCATTGACGAGGCAGTATCGGGATACGATTACAGAGCGTTCGTAGACAGCGCTCCTGTGCTCGAAAGGGCCCTTGCCCAGCGCGCGGGCCTGGGCTGGATTGGCAAGAACAACATGCTGATTCATCCAAAAGCGGGGTCGTTTTTCTTCCTCGGAGAAATCTTTACCAGCGCGCCATTACCGCTGGACGAACCGTTTGAAAAGGAACATTGCGGCAGTTGCGCTGCGTGCCTGGACATCTGCCCCACAGATGCCTTTGAAGGCCCCCACAAACTCGATGCCCGCAAATGCATCAGCTACCTCACCATCGAGCTCAAGGGCAGTATTCCGGAAGAACTGCGCCCCAAAATGGGTAACCGCGTGTTCGGTTGTGACGACTGCCAACTGGTCTGCCCCTGGAACAAGTTCAGCAAGCCAACGGCGGAAAAAGACTTCCAGCCCCGCCATGGCCTGGACAACAGCGAATTGGCTACGCTGTTCCTCTGGACGGAAGAACAATTCCTCAAACGCACTGAAGGCTCCGCCATCCGCCGCACCGGTTACGAGGGATGGCTGAGGAACCTGGCGGTGGGCCTTGGCAATGCGCCATCGACCATTCCGGTGATCGAGGCCCTAAAACAGCGGGCTGACTTTCCGTCAGAGATGGTTCGGGAGCATGTGCACTGGGCCCTTCGCAGGCACGGCCTATAGCTTGAAAGCGCCGCGGCCTACAGTTGGAAAAAGTGTTCCCGGTAATGCCGCAGCTCCTCTATGGAGTCGCGGATATCGTCCAACGCCAGGTGACTGCCTTTCTTCTTAACCCCGTCCAGCACATCCGGGCGCCAGCGCCTCGCCAGCTCCTTGATGGTACTCACATCCAGATTGCGGTAGTGAAAGAAGGCTTCCAGTTCCGGCATGTACTTCACCAGGAAGCGACGATCCTGGCCGATGCTATTGCCACATAATGGGGACTGCCCCGGCTCGAGATACCGCTGCAGGAATTCCAGGGTTTTCTGTTCGGCATCGATCTCGCCGTACTTGCTGTCCTTTACCCGCTGGGTCAGTCCGCTTTCGCCATGGGTCCGCGTGCACCACTCGTCCATTTCACTGAGCAGTTTGTCTGATTGGTGAACGGCAATCACCGGCCCTTCTTCAATCGTGTTCAATTCAGAATCCGTAACGATGGTTGCTATCTCGATGATCCGCTCTTTTTCCGGGTCTAACCCCGTCATTTCCAGGTCAATCCAGACAAGGTAGTTGGCTTCTGGCATTCGGTGACTCCCAGCCTTCCAATGCGTGCATGGGTGGCCGGTCACTGCTTCCCGGGATACGCTACAAGCACATCCATGTGCGCTCGACTGAAACCATCCCTGGTTTCAGACGCTCCCGGGAAGCAGTGACCGGCCACCCTCGTAATATTGGTAATATATCGGCCAATCCCGACAGAACAAACAGGCTCTGACGAAATCATTCACGTATGATGTTACAGCAATCACCATTTCCCAGCAGGAATTAACCGACCCACGATATGGCTAAACGTCGACTCAATAAGCAGCAGCAGTGGCGCATCAAGAAAATTCAGCAGGAGCGGACTGCACGGGCGGCGAAGAAAGAAGAATCCATCAGCGAAAAGCTGGACGCTGGTGATCTCGGCCCGGAGCAACAAGGCCTTGTTATCGCTCACTACGGCCAGCAACTCGACGTGGAAGCCCTGGAGGGGGAAGACACCGGCAAGGTGCTGCGTTGCTTCGTGAGAGCGAACATCGACAGCCTGGTAACTGGCGACAAGGTGATCTGGCGACCAGGCAGCGACAATACCGGCGTCATTGTGGCACGTTGCGACCGTCACACCCTACTGCAACGGCCCGACAACTTCGGCGCCCTCAAACCCGTCGCTGCCAATATTGACTACATCATCCTTGTGATCGCCCCCGAACCGGAACCCCACGACAACCTGATTGATCGTTATCTGGTGGCGGCCGAGAGCACAGACATTCCGGTCATCATCCTGCTCAACAAGACCGACCTGGTGACTGACCAGAATCGGGAAGCAATCGACCAACTTCTGGCTCGCTACGAAAAGCTCGGATATCGAATAGAACGCACCTCCGCAAAAACCCTGGAGGGTGAGCAGGCGGTTAGGGTTGAAGACCTGGTAAAAGGTCAGACTAGCGTATTCGTGGGTCAATCGGGAGTTGGCAAATCGTCCATTATCCAGACGTTATTGCCGGAAGCATCGATCCGGGTAGGCGCGGTCTCGGAGAGCACCGGGAAAGGGGTTCACACCACCACGACCGCCAAACTTTTTCACCTCAACTGCGGAGGCGACCTCATCGATTCGCCGGGTATCCGGGAGTTCGGGCTGTGGCACATGACACCACAAGAGATCGAGTACGGCTTCCGAGAGATACGAGACCTGATCGGTCACTGCAAGTTCCGCAATTGCAGCCATATGGGGGACCCCGGCTGTGCCATTGCGCAGGCTGCCGAAGATGGTCGCATCAGCACGGAGCGACTGAAAAGCTTCAACCGGATTCTTCAGGATATGGCGGAACAACAGTCACGGGGACTGAAAGCCGACTGAACCGACTTACCAGTTCAGCTCTCCGGGCTTGGGTTCTTCCTTCTCTTCCGCCCAGCTGCCTTCTTCCAGCCGTTTCATTGCCTCCTGCTGCTCCTCTTCAGAGGGGGCAGTCAGGTCAATCAAGGGCTCACCCGATCGACTGGCATTGCTCTGGATGCCAGCCGCTGTCTTTTTGTTCATCACGATAATGGAAATACGACGATTAACCGGCGCCTGAGGATCGTCCTGATCAAACAGCACCGAATCGCTCAGCCCCACAACCCGGCCAATTTGCTCCTGCCTGACACCGCCTGCAACGAGCGCTCTGCGAGCCGTGTTGGCCCGGTCCGCCGACAATTCCCAGTTGGTGTAACCCGGGCGACCGCTGAAGGGCGTGGAGTCCGTATGGCCGGTAATGCTCAGTTTGTTGTTGACGGTGCCGAGAGTCTTGGCAAGCTCAAACAGGATATCTTGAGAATAATACTTGAGCTCGGCCCGACCACTGTCAAACATGGGGCGCTGTGAGCGGTCGACGATCTGAATACGCAGGCCCTCGCTTGTGATATCGATCAGCAGCTGATCTTTGAACTCCTGAAGGGTTTCGCTCTGCTCTATACGGTCCTGAAGGTCCTGAAAGAGCTCCTCCATCTGCCGCTGCTCCAGAGTCTGCGCCAGCTCCTCCACAACCTGGTCTTCGATCTGGATATCGCTGCGCTCGATGTCCTCGCTGCTTTCGTTGATCACCGAGGCACTGCCCTCAAGATCCACCGGATTGGGAGACCCACCCTCAGTAAACCCGACCGGGTCCTTGAAGTAACCTTCCACAGCACGAATTTGTTCAGGAGACGCCGTTGCGGTCAGCCAGAGCACGAGAAAAAACGCCATCATGGCGGTAGCGAAATCAGCGAAAGCCACTTTCCATGAACCGCCGTGGTGCCCAGCCGCAACTTTCTTTTTTCTCTTTACGATGATTGGCTGTTCTTCCAAGAAACTGCTCCTGACGGCTCTTGCTCAGACTATTTTGAACGCACGTGGTCGTTGAGTTCCTGAAACCCGGGCCGCTTATCCGACGGCAGGGCCTTGCGGCCGAACTCGATGGCCATCTGCGGCGCCTGGCCCGACACGGTGGCAACGATTGCGGATTTGGCGCATTCGTAGGCCTTGATCTCGTATTTGGCGGTGTGCTCCATGGCAATGGAGGTGGGGCCAACGAAGCCATACCCCATCCAGATTCCGAGGAACGTTCCCACCAGCGCCGCCGCCACGCTGAGGCCAATTCTTTCAGGGCCCTCACTCAGGAAGTTCATGGTGATAACAATACCGAGCACGGCTGCGACAATCCCGAGGCCTGGCAGAGCATCGGCTATCTTGTTGACAGCGTGGGCTGGCTCTTCAAGTTCGTGCTGACGACTCTCGATCTCATTTTCCATCATGCCTTCGAGCTCATGGGTTGCCATGTTCCCGGAACTGATAATTCTCAGGTAGTCGGTGATAAAGGCCAGCAGGTACTTCGACTTAATAATGGCGGGGTAACGGCTGAAGATCTGGCTTGACTCCGGATTGTCGATGTCTTCCTCGATGGCCATCACACCCTGTTTCCTGGATTTGTCGAAAATCTCGTACATCAGGCTGAGCAAATCCATGTAAAAGGACTTGTTGTAGGGAGAACCCGTCAGTTGGCTGAGGACACCTTTCGCCACTTCCTTGATGGTGTGCAGGGGGTTGGCAATGATGAATGACCCCACTGCAGCGCCGCCGATAATGAGTATTTCCGTGGGCTGCCATAACACCAGAAGATTACCACCATGGAGGACATAGCCCCCGAGGACGCTGGCAATGACAATGACTGCACCGATTATGAGTAGCATGGATTGAGAACACACCTTCTATGATTTCTGTCAGGCTAGGCGCCTGAAGCGGAGCCACCTGGCCGGCCTGCACAGATAATAGCAAGCAGCGGACCGAACCGCGAAGATATGAAACAATTTCTATACACACCCCGCGATTTGTTAAACTTCGCGCCTTTGAGCGCCAAGGATCACTTTCCAATGTTCGACAAGCTGTTTGTAATGAGCCAGTACATAACGCCGCAACTCGCGGTTTCACGCCTTGCGGGCCGACTTGCGGACAATGAAAGCATGCCCGGGCTAAAGGATCGTGTGGTGAAGTGGTTCATCGGCCGCTATGGCGTCAATATGAACGAAGCGCTGGAACCGGACCCGGCGGCCTATGCAAGCTTCAACGCCTTTTTTACCCGCGCCCTGAAACCCGGCCTGAGGCCCGTGGACGAGCGAGAAAGCACTCTGGTCAGTCCCGTTGACGGCGCCATCAGCCAACTGGGTCAAGTCAGCAATGATCGGGTATTCCAGGCCAAGGGCCAGTCCTTCAGCCTCAACGAACTGCTCGGTGGCGATGAGGAGCGGGCGGCAAGCTTTACCGATGGCGAATTCGCCACCATCTACCTCTCCCCTAAGGACTATCACCGCATTCATATGCCGCTGGCCGGCACGCTCCGGGAAATGGTGTACGTTCCCGGCAAGCTGTTTTCCGTCAACCCGACCACCGCGGAGAACGTGCCCAACCTGTTCGCCCGGAATGAGCGGGTTGCCTGTCTATTCGACACCCCGGCAGGCCCAATGGCCCTGGTGCTGGTCGGCGCAATGATCGTGGGCAGTGTCGAGACGACCTGGGCCGGCGTCGTGGCACCCGGCGGCGGTGAGGTTTCCGAGAGTCGCTATGACAACCTCAAAACACCCATCCAGTTTGAAAAAGGCGAGGAAATGGGACGGTTCCGCCTGGGCTCAACGGTGATCATGGTTATGCCCAAGGGCGCTGTGAAATGGAACGCCAATCAGGTAGCAGGCGGTACGGTGCGTATGGGTGAAGCTTTCGGCGACATCAACACCGGTCAGCCGGGAACGCAATAACGCCGGCCAACTCATCAAGCCCCAACTTCAGCATCAACAGGCGGTCCAGGCCCAAGGCCACTCCGGAACAATCGGGCACCCCCGACTCCAGGGCCGCCATGAACGACTGGTCGATGGGCATCTCGGGCTTTCCCACTCTGCGGCGAGCCTGGTTGTCCGCCTCAAACCGACGCCTCTGCTCGTCGGGATCGGTCAGTTCCCAGTAGCCATTGCACAGCTCCACACCGCCCACGTAGAGCTCGAAACGATGAGCCTGCCGCACCCCGGACCGTTCAGACACACGGGCCAGTGCAGCCTGGGACTCCGGATAACCGGTCACGAATACCGGCCCAACGCCCGCCAGTGCCGGCTCCACCTGAGAGCTCATCAGCAGATCCAGATAATCGTCACGAGAGAGGCCATCCAGCTGGGATGGTTCCATCCATTGTTCGCAACGCTCTGACAACTCGTCATTACCGGCCAAAAACGGATCAATACCCGCGAACCGGACAAACGCATCGCGATAATCCATGGTGCGTGGCGGCTCACAACCCAGCCAGCCACAAACCAACTCGGAGACCTCTTCCATCAGATCGACATCCGTAAAACCGGGCCGGTACCATTCAAGCAGGGAAAACTCAGGGTTGTGTCGCCGCCCGAACTCACCGTCGCGAAACACCCGGGCGATCTGATAAATAGGGCCGGATCCAGCCGCCAGCATCCGTTTCATGTGATATTCCGGGGATGTCTGCAGCCACCCGCCCGCTGGGCGGACTCCGATCGAGGCGGGATTCGCGGAGATACTGTCAATATTGATATCAGTAACACCATGCCGGCCAAGCACGGGCGTCTCGACTTCCATCACATCACGTTGCGCAAAAAAGCCACGCACCCAGGCAAGCTGTTGTGCGCGGCTTTTAAGAGCCACCTGTGAAGCCGAGGGCCGCCACTGAAGGGAGTCAGTCACCAGGGCTCCAATCAGCTGTTTTTGACCCGGTTGACGTATTCACCGGAGCGAGTGTCCACCTTGAGCACTTCACCAATGGTGATAAATAGTGGCACGTTGACAACGGCACCCGTGGAAAGCGTCGCCGGCTTGGAGCCACCCTGGGCGGTATCGCCTTTCATACCCGGATCCGTGTCCACCACTTCCAACTCGACAAAGTTGGGCGGGGAGACTGTCAGAGGCGCGCCGTTATAGAGCGTTACGGTATAAACATCCTGCTCTTTCAGCCATTTAAGCGAGTCACCAACCGCCTTGGCATCCGCCGGAAACTGCTCGAAAGACCCGTCGGTTTTCATGAAGTGCCAGAATTCGCCATCGGTATACAGGTACTCCATTTCCAGATCGATCACGTCAGCAGCTTCCAGGCTCTCGCCGGATTTGAAAGTGCGTTCCCACTGCCGGTTGGTCATCAGGTTACGCAGTTTTACCCGGTTGAATGCCTGCCCTTTGCCGGGCTTTACGAATTCGTTCTCGAGAATGATGCAGGGGTCGCCGTCCAGCAAAACCTTAAGACCGCCACGGAATTCGTTGGTAGAATATGAAGCCATGAAATTATCACCTGAAACGATGCTTTTGGAAATTCGAAGCTGGCTATGATACAGCGAACCGCCACCCGTATAGAAGCCCGCCCCGTCGATCACGCTGATCACAGCTGGCAGCGACTGCTCTCGGAGTCCGTCACTACGCCGGATGCCCTCCTACGCCGGCTTGACCTTGACCCGGCAGCTTGGCTCCATGGCGCGGACGAAGGCCACCGATTGTTCCCCATACGGGTACCCGAACCCTATCTGAATCGAATCACGAGGGGCGATCCCGACGACCCCCTGCTACGTCAGGTGCTGCCTTTATCGTCCGAAGCAGACACCTATCCCGGGTTTGTCTCCGACCCACTTCAGGAAAGTGGCTCGATGCCAGCGACCGGGCTGATTCGCAAGTATGATAGCCGCGCCCTGTTAATGGTGACCGGGCAATGCGCCATCAACTGTCGCTACTGCTTCCGCCGCCACTTCCCCTACGAGGACCACCGACTGTCGCCGGAGGACCGGTCGCAGGCCCTCAAGGCCCTCTCCGACGATACTCGCATAAACGAAGTGATTTTCAGCGGGGGCGACCCGCTGGTGGCGAATGACCGGCTGCTGTCGGCCTGGGCGGAGGCACTGGCAGCCATCCCACACATCCGCAGGCTGAGAGTCCATACCCGACTGCCCGTCGTCATCCCCCAGAGGGTGTCTGATTCGCTGATCGCGTGGCTCTCGGGCTCACGCCTGCAGGCTGTCGTTGTCATCCACGTCAATCATCCCGCCGAACTGGATGCCGACACGCAACAGGCCCTCGGGCGACTGAAAGCCGCGGGCGTCACATTGCTGAACCAGAGCGTGATATTGAAAGGCGTGAACGACAACGCCAGAGTGTTGGCGGAACTCAGCGAGCGATTGTTCGAGTGCGGTGTACTGCCCTATTACCTCCATGCCTTCGACCCAGTGGCCGGCGCCCACCACTTCGAAGTTAGTGACGACAAGGCTCGGGACCTGGTACGGCAACTGATCACAGTGCTGCCAGGTTTCCTGGTACCCAGGCTTGTCAGGGAGATTCCGGGCCAGCCTGGGAAAACACCATTGGACCTGTTTGCGTGACCCATTTGGCAATGTTGGCCCAATTTTACTTGTTAAACATTGTCAACTCGTGCTTTTCTCGCTTTTTGTTGTGCGTTTGCTATTTTACAGTGCAGAAAGCGATAACAATAAAAACCGATATTCGCGGCGTTTTCCGATTAAAACACGCAGGCGTTACCAAGATACGCCTGTAGTTCGTGGTGCAACCCGGAGTACCTACCGTGGTCCAGACAATTGGCGTGATAGCATGGAAGGCATGATTCTGAAGCCCGATCTCCGCGTTCCTGAACAGAAGACGGCAAGTCTCTCTTTTTGCCAGACTTCCCCCAAAGCCTTCAGGGACTGGGTAAACCAGTTACCAATGGCGAATATTGGGGAAGCTTCCCGGCAGCTCTATCACGCCATCATTGAACTCAATCATCTGTTTATCGCGCCTCAGCAGCGGCTGCAACTGCTGGAACTGATTCGCCCGAAGATTCACTTCGTCTGCTCCGAACTGTCTCGCCACTACCTTGGCTTGGCCGTTGCCCTACCGGAAAAACAGCGCAAGGTTGCCAATCTGTCCCAAGCCCTGCAGCTCCATGCCGCCAGCGGCTACAAACTGTGTGTGCTTGAGTTCCTGGACAACGGCGGCCTAGACAAAAATCGCAAGGCGGTCTCGACAGCGATTCACCGCGCCATCTCAGAGTTGGCGGCTACGATCGTAAGGGCCCATCAACTGTATTGCCCAAGCCCTGCGCAAAGTTGGCTGGAATGTCATCGACTTTTCCGATTCGCCCATCGCAACAAGATTCAGGGGCTGTCCGTCGACGACGATACTCTGACCCATCGCCGTGGAAGCTCCGTGGAAGACTGCTACAAGCGCATCCTGCTGCTAGGCTGCGCCCGCCCCAATCAACTCCGGCAAGGCGAGTTGGCGCAGGTTTACGAGCTGTTCGAGAACTGGACCCACCTGGTTTCCTGCGGGCCCGAAACCGATAACGACAGCCTGTTCGTGGTAAACATGGAGCGGGACACCTCGCCGGTCTACCGCAGCCTGCTGGAACAAAAGCCGGGTAACGACTGCTACAACTTCGACACTCGGGAATTATCAGAACAGATCACGGACGCCTTGCACGCCCGCAACAGACGGGATGGTGGGTCCAGCGAACTTGAGCTGCCCTCCCGCATTGGCGACACACTTCTGACTCACCTGAGCCAGGCGCTCGGCATCCTTGCCAAGCGCAACTTCAATCGCATTGCCAGTCAGGGCACGCTCGAGATATGCGTAGGCCTGACCGCAACCCATTATTACGTGGCCGGCGAAAAAACGTTCAACGAGTTTGTCAGCGGCAACGACAACCAGAACGGCGACGACAACATGTTCCTGCGCTCGTCCCGGCAGAAACAGGATGCCTGGGCCGGCGCCCATGACGCCGGGCCCAACGACGAGCCATTGCAATCGGCAGATACGCCAATCAACTTCCGTAACAGTATTGGCGCCACACCAGACAGTGAAAGTGATCGAAGAAAACCCAAGCGCCACCATGCACTGCTGGTGAACACCAGTCCCGGCGGATACTGCGCCGCGTGGGAGACCAACGTCCCCTCCTCCCTTCAGGCGGGCGAGGTTCTCGGCGTCCGCGAGCAGTCAAACCACCCCTGGAGCGTAGCGGTTGTGCGCTGGATAAGACAGGTTCGCAACCAGGGCACACAGGTTGGCATTGAGCTTTTGGCCCCCAGTGCGGCGCCATGCGGCGTAAGACTGATTCAGAAAATTGGCAACAGCAGCGAGTACCTGCGCGGCCTCTTGCTACCGGAAATCAGCGTCGTTAACCAGGCAGCAACCCTAATCACACCGCGACTTCCGTTCCAGTCCGGCAGCCGGATTTCATTGCTTCATGACGGTCGGGAAGATCAGGGCACACTGTCCCGCAAGATTTCAGCGACCGGCAGTGTCAGTCAGTTTGAACTCAAGCTTCAGAGCGCCAGTGTAACGCCAGCCGGCGGCAATCCGCCGGAGGCAGGCACCAGTGAAGACGAGTTCGACTCACTATGGCCCTCGCTATAGCGCACCGTTACTGTGAACGGGCGCTTATGAACCCGCCCGAAGGGTTGTTATTAACCGGTAACCCCTGCATCATTCAGCGTTAGTGAAAGCCGGCCCCGTGCTCTGAGTTCTACGACAGGTGTCGGCACAGCCAACGTGTATCACGAGACATCTGACGAAATGCAGAAAAAGAACGCAACCGTACACCTGCTCATCCTTGATCCGTCCCAGAACGACGCCGAGACCCTGGTCAGCCTGCTCCGAAACTCGGGCAAAGCCACGCGAGCCCATCGCATCACGTCCGAGGAAGACCTTGAAGAAACCCTGAAAACGGGTAACTGGGACCTGCTTTTAGCGCGCGACGATGTTGAACAGGAGTTCGGCGCAGATGGCGCCCTGGCGATGATTCGGCGCTTGGACAAGGACATTCCGTTCGTTCTCCTGACCGGCGAATTCAATCGCGAGCGCACAGTCTCCATTATGAAAGCCGGTGGACAGGACACGGTTCCGTTCGAGAACACGGATCAGTTGGTGCTGGTGGTTAACCGGGAGCTGAGCGCCCTGGAGGATCGGCGGCGTCGCAGGACTCTCGAATCCCACCTACGGGAATCTGAACAACGCTGCCAGCTTCTGCTGGAAAGTTCCAAGGACGCCATCGCCTACATTAACGATGGCATGCACATCTACGCCAACCAATCGTACATGGAGTTCCTGGGCTACGACGACATCGACGACCTGATCTGCATCCCTGTGCTCGACACCCTGACACCGGAAAGCCAGGAAAAATACAAGGAGTTCATGAAATCCTTCGCCGATAGTGGTGAGGATGGCATGACCATGAACTGCGTCGCCCGCCGCAGTGACGACCAGGAACTCAGCGTCACCATGTCGGTATCCGCAGCGACGTATGATGGTGAGACCTGCACCCAGATCGTGATCCAGCCAGAGCACAGCGACGCGGAGCTGGAAGAGAAGATTCGTCAGATCAGCAGCCAGGACCTGCTAACCGGCCTGTTCAACCGTCAATACCTGATGGATGCCTTGGGCCAAACGATTGCGACGGCTGGCAAGGACAACAAGACTGGTGCACTGGCCTATATCGCCCTGGACAACTTCATGAGCCTGAAAGGTCAGGTGGGCATTGCCGGCGCCGACCTGATGCTTGGCGACCTGGCTACTCTGCTGAAGGAGCAGGCGCCGGAGAATATGGTCCTCGCCCGCCTCAGCGACGACGCCTTCTGCCTGCTGTGCCAGCCGTGCGAAGAGAAAGTCATGGCGGAGCAATGTGAAGCCATTCGCAAGAAGGTCGAAGACCATCTGTTCGACATCAACGGCCGCACGGTACAACTGACTCTCAGCATCGGCGTTGCCGCGATTACCGAGAATGCACCCAAGGCACCGGACCTGATGGGCCGGGCCCACACCGCCTCATCGGAGCTGAAGAAAAAGCCGGGCCATGAGCAGGGCAACGGCGTTCTGGTGTACAACCCGGCAGATTACGAGGCCATGGATGAAAGCAACTCGGTCGATGCCATCCAGAAAGCCCTGGATGACAATCGCTTCAAGCTGCTTTTCCAACCCATTATCAATCTACGCGGCGAGGGTGAAGAACACTACGAGGCCTTCGTCAGGATGTTGAACAAGGACAACGAGGAAGTCTCACCGTACGACTTCCTGCCGCCCGTTGGCCCCTCGGAGATGGCTATCAAGATTGACCGCTGGGTGATTCTGCAGACCATCAAGCAGCTTTCCAGCCATCGATCGCGCGGGCACGATACCCGCCTGTTCCTGAACGTGACGGCAGAGACCCTGGAAGACAAAACCTTTACCCCCTGGCTGAGTGTGGCCCTGAAGGCAGCTCGCCTGCCGGGCGACTCACTGATCTTCCAGATACGCGAAGGTGATGCCAACAACTACATGAAACAGGCCAAAGAGTTCGCCAAGGCGGTTCACGAGCTGCACTGCAAGGTCTCGATCTGCCAGTTCGGGTGCGCTCTGAATCCGTTCAATACCCTGAAGCATATCGACGTGGATTACGTGAAGATCGACGGTTCCTTTACTGAAGAACTTCAGAAGAAGGACGACGCCAAGGAAGAGGTCAAGGAAATGGTCAAGAGCCTGCAGAGTGCAGGCAAGCTGACCATCGTGCCTCTGGTCGAGAACGCCAGCGTGCTTGCAACCCTGTGGCAGGCTGGAGTGAACTACATCCAGGGCTATTATCTGCAGGCCCCGGTTCCGGAGATGAACTACGACTTCGGTGACCACTGAAGAATCGCGCGGCATAGCCCTCCCATGCCGCGCGTTCTGCTACCTTTCCCGGGCCTGCAGACTGTCGCTTTCCCTGAACCCGATCAGGTAGAGGATCGCATCCAGCCCCAGCGTCGAAATCGAATGCCGTGCGGATTCCTTGACCAGGGGCTTGGCCCGAAAAGCCACCCCGAGCCCCGCCTGGCTTAGCATGGGCAGATCATTGGCACCATCACCCACCGCAATGACCTGTTCCCGTGAAATATGCTCGCGTTCCGCAATTTCCTGAAGCAGTTCCGCCTTGCGCTTGCCATCAACAATCTGGCCCGACACCCTGCCCGTCACCTTGCCGTTTTCAATTTCCAGCTCGTTGGCGTACACATAGTCAATCCCGAGTTTTTTCTGCAGATGGCGAGCAAAGTAGGTGAAGCCACCAGACAGTATCGCCGTTCGGTAGCCCAGGGATTTCAGGCTCAGTATCAGGTGTTCCGCACCTTCGGTTAGATTCAGGCGGGCGGCGATGCCCTCAAGCACGGATTCATCCAACCCCTGGAGAAGCGCCAGACGCTCTGCAAAGCTCTGCCCGAAATCCAGCTCACCCTGCATAGCTCGCTCGGTGATCTCCGCCACCTGCGCCCCAACGCCGGCTTCCAAAGCCAGTTCGTCGATCACTTCGGCGTCGATCAGGGTGGAATCCATATCGAACACGACAAGCCGTCGATTACGGCGGAAGATGGAGTCCTCCTGGAAGGCAATATCCACGTTCATCTCTCCGGCGATATGCAGGAAGTCGGAGCGCAGCTGTTCGAGATCAGATGGTGTGCCACGGACAGAAAATTCCACGCAGGCAATGCGGTTCTCGGAGGAATTCAGCGACGGGCGGGCAGAAAGCCGGCTGATGTTATCGATGTTCAGGCCATGGCGAGCGGTAATCGCAGACACCCGCGCAATTTGCTCGGCCTTGATATCCCGCGACAGCAGCGTGACGATGTAACAGGCGCGGTTACGCCCCTCCGCCCACTGCTGATACTCCTCGATCGTAATCGGCGCAAAACGCACCTGCAGATCCAGCGCATGCAGTCGGAACAGAAGGTCGCGAATCACCGGTGAGGATTTGGACTCATCGGGGATCTCGATCAGGATACCCCAGGTCAGGTGGTCATGGATCACCGCCTGGCCGATATCCAGAATACGCACATCGTACTGTCCCATGATGCCGGTTATCTCCGACGTCAGGCCCGGCTTGTCGCGCCCCGAAACGTTAATCAGAACCAGTTCACTCACTGTCAGGCTGCTCCTCTGCATTGGCAACGCTGTCTGCATCGGAAACGCCTGCCGCATTGCTGGCTGACTGAATCACATCTATCGCATCCACTCTCTGAAGCCCGCGAGGCAGTTTATGACCACGGCGGCCACGCTCGCCCAGGTAGTGCTCCAGATCGCTGAACTGAAGGCCCATCTTGCGCTTGCCGGCACGAATCTCCAATTGGTCGTCCTCAGCGAAAACGGCAACAGCCACCACATACTCTTCCCGGTTCTGAACCCGCGCCGAGGGAATGCTGATGATCTTGTTACCCTTGCCTTTGGCCAGCTCCGGCAGCTCGCTCAGCGGGAACACCAGCATCCGTCCTTCATTGGAAATGGCGCCCAGATAAAGCGGCTTGTCCGAGCCGGGCACCACCACCGGCGACATGATCTTCGCCCCTTTCGGTACCGACACCACGGCCTTGCCGTTGCGGTTTTTGCTGATCATGTCATTGAGGGAGGTCACGAATCCGTAACCGCCATCGGTAACCAACAACACCTTCCGCGCTGGATCGCCCATCAGCAACCCAGAGAACGTTGCTCCCGACGGCGGATTGATACGGCCACTCAGAGGCTCGCCCTGCCCCCGCGCAGATGGAAACGTATGGGCGACCAGGGAGTAAGCCCGCCCCGTGGAGTCCAGGAATACCGCCTGCTGGTTATTACGCCCCTTGGCAGCCATGGCAAAACTGTCACCCGCCTTGTAGCTGAGCCCTTCCGGCTCAATATCATGGCCCTTGGCAGCACGGACCCAGCCCTTCTCCGACAACACGACTGTGACCGGATCGTTGGAAACCAATTCGGTTTCGCTGAAGGCCCTGGCTTCCCGGCGCTCGACAATGGGTGAACGACGATCATCCCCATAGGTTTCCGCATCCGCCAGCAATTCGTCCTTGATCAGCTCCCGCAGGCGGTCCTCGGAGCCAAGAATCGCCTGCAGCTCATCCCGCTCAGCCGACAGCTCGTCCTGCTCGCCACGGATTTTCATTTCCTCAAGCTTGGCCAGGTGACGCAACTTCAACTCAAGAATGGCTTCAGCCTGCTCTCCGGACAGCCCGAAGCGGGACATCAACTCTGCTTTGGGTTTATCTTCGTAGCGGATAATCGCGATAACTTCATCGATGTTCAGATAGGCCACCAACAGGCCTTCAAGAATATGCAGACGCGCCAGGACCTTATCCAACCTGTGCTGCAGGCGCCGGGTGACGGTGGTGCGACGGAAGCTGAGCCACTCCGTCAGCATTTCGCGCAGGCCCTTCACGCCCGGGCGGCCGTCATTGCCGATGACGTTGATATTCACCCGATAGGTTTTCTCCAGATCCGTGCTGGCAAACAGGTGGGCCATCAGCCCTTCTTGATCCACACGATTGGAGCGTGGAACGATCACCAGCCGGGTCGGGTTCTCATGGTCGGATTCGTCGCGCAGGTCCGCGACCATGGGCAGCTTTTTGGTCTGCATCTGCTGGGCGATCTGCTCCAGCACCCGGTTCCCGGAGACCTGATGAGGCAGGTCGGTCACCACGATTTCCCCGCTCTCATTAATCCAGCGCGCCCGCATTCTTAGCGAGCCCCGGCCGGTCTCGTACATCTGGCGAATATCCTTGCGAGGCGTAATGATCTCCGCGTAGGTGGGAAAGTCTGGCCCCTGGACATGCTCACACAGGTCATCGGTGGTGGCCTCCGGCTGGTCAAGCAGCCTTACACAGGCCGCTGCCACCTCCCGGACATTGTGCGGCGGGATGTCCGTTGCCATACCCACGGCAATACCGGTGGTGCCGTTCAAAAGTACGTGAGGCAACCTCGCGGGCAATACTGAAGGCTCGTCCATGGTGCCATCAAAGTTTGGCACCCAGTCCACTGTGCCCTGCCCCAGCTCGCTGAGAAGGACATCCGCGAATTTCGCGAGACGGGATTCTGTATAACGCATGGCCGCGAAAGATTTGGGGTCGTCAGGCGCGCCCCAGTTGCCCTGGCCATCCACCAGTGGGTAGCGATAGGAAAACGGCTGAGCCATCAACACCATGGCTTCGTAGCAGGCACTGTCGCCATGGGGGTGAAATTTACCCAGGACATCGCCCACCGTACGGGCAGACTTCTTATACTTTGAGGTGGATTTCAAACCAAGCTCGGACATGGCGTAGATAATACGCCGCTGCACCGGCTTCAGTCCGTCTCCGACGTTGGGCAACGCCCTGTCCAGAATGACGTACATGGAGTAGTCGAGGTAGGCCTTTTCGGTGTAGTCCCGCAATGAAACCCGCTCAAAGCCTTCATCCGTGGTCTGAAACTCTGGCATGGATGCCCCTTTGTTATTGCCTGATATGAATTCCGCTGGTTATCCCGGCCTAAGCCGGGACTGCACATTATATGGAGGCGGGGACGGATACACCAACACCCCGTGGATTTTCCAATAGCGGAATTCCCGCATGGAGAGAGTGTAACCCTCACCGTATGCTCGCCATCAGTAAACGATGATCCGTTTCACGACATCCACGAGTGGAGAACTATGAGACCCAACCTGAAAGCCTGTGGGCAGGCGCTGATTACGGCCATGGTGAACGCTGTTCTTGCTCTTACCCTGATGCTCTTGGTGGAGTTTGCCATAACCGGCACTTTCCAACTGGCGGGCCCTTACCTGTGGGCGGGGTTGCTCATCGGACTGGTTATTTTCTTTGCCCAGTTCTGGCGCCAGCGCCATCTCTGCCGGAACGGACAATCGGCCCAGGAGTCCCCTGATACGCTTTAAGGGTATTCCTGCCAACCACACCTCATAAGCAACCCGCTAACACTGACAACCTTCTTTCCGATGCTATCCTGACTAAACGCGTCTTCAGAAAAGCAGGAAGGAAAGATGAATTTCAAGAATTCCTTAGGCCTGAGAGCCAAGATCGCTTTACCTTTCGCAATTTCCGCCATCGCTTTGATCGTCATCGGTCTTTTTAGCGTCTTGACGGCACGGAATCTGGTATCCGACACAGATACGCTCTCCGAACGTTATCTTCCCGCCGTAAGCGAAGCGCTCAACGGCGATCGAGACCTTTATCAGGCCCTGGTCGCGCAAATGTCTTTTATCAGCGCAACGGAGAACAATGAATCTCCGGACCAGCATCAGGCTGACTTCGAGGAAAACGCTGACCAAGCACTGGAGAGGCTGGAGAAAGCGATAGAACGCCTGCAAGGCACTGGTATCTCCGGGAAAACCGAGAGTTTTCGCAAAACCTATGACCTCTGGCTGGAGACCGCTCGAGAGTCCATGCGGACTGCACAGTCAGGAGACCCCGCCGCGGGGCACAGGCTACTGACTGAACAAAGCAACCCGCTGTTCAGTGAGCTCAGGGATTACTACGACCAGGTGGGGGTTCACGCCGATGAGCAGGCTCAGATTGTAGCCAACGAAGCATCTCAGGAGGGGGCTGCCAGCTCGGCCTTTATACTGGTCATCACCGCCAGCGCTGTCATAGCCGGCATTCTTCTGTTTATCGTGTTCCTCCGGATGATTATTGCGTCCGTTGGTGTGCTAAGGAAGCAACTTGACAACATTGCCCGGGGCGAAGGAGACCTCACACAACGCATTCCCGTGGAAATGGACGATGACCTCGGCAAACTGGCCACAAGCTTTAATCAGGTGCTGGAAAACCTCCAGGCCATGATCGGCTCCATCCAGGACCTCAGCAAGCAACTTGGCTCGGGCGCATCCGAGCTGTCCAGTGCGGCGCGCGACAACAGCGACGGGATAACACGGCAAACAGATGCTATCTCCATGGTCGCCACGGCCATCAATGAGATGCAAAGCGCCATTGAAGAAGTGGCGGGCAATGCATCACGTGCGGCCGACATTACCAAACACGCCCAGGAAAAAGGCCGCAACGGGGCCACCATCATTCGCAACTCCTCCGTCCAGGTACAGCGACTGGCGGCGCAGATTTCCAAGGCGGTGGAGGTTATACGCAAGCTGTCACAGGACTCGGAGAACATCACCTCGGTACTGGATGTTATCCGCGAGATTGCAGACCAGACCAATCTGCTCGCCCTCAACGCCGCCATCGAGGCCGCCCGGGCCGGCGAACAGGGACGGGGGTTTGCGGTTGTGGCCGATGAGGTTCGCACCCTGGCCAAGCGCACCCAACAATCCACGGAAGATATCCAGGCCATGATCACTGCCCTGCAGACCGGCGTTGCCGATATCGTTGCGGTGATGGAGACCGGCAGCAAGGAAGCGGTGGAAACTGAAAAGCTGGCCACAGAGGCGGAGGCGGAGCTTCAGGGCATCCTCGAATCCATGGCGGATATCAGCGACATGAACACCAGCGTGGCTTCAGCCACCGAGGAACAAACCCAGGTAATTGACGAAATCAACCGAAGCGTGACTGAAATCAATGATCTGGCGTCAGAGAGCATGACGCGCTCAGGCAGCATCGACCGCATTAGCGAATCGCTGGATGGCTATGCCAGGGAACTTGAGCAGCAGACAGGCCGGTTCAAGGTGTGAATTTGAAGGAAGGAGCATTGCCGCCTCCGGACTAAAATCTGGAGGCGGCATTTAGAAAGCTTTTACTGGCGAATGCCTTCGACAGAAATGATCATCTCAACCGTTTCAGACGCCTTGCCCAGATCCATGGGGATACCGAAGTCCGTCAACTTGAATTCGGTTTCAGCTTCAAACCCCATGCGGTAACCACCCCATGGATCGTCACCATGCCCGAGCATTTCCACGTCCAGGGTGACCTCTTTCGTCACACCACGCAGGGTCAGGTCACCGACGATATCGGCCTCGCCCTCATCGTCCACAACCACTCTTTTACTCTTGAACGTGGCCTCTGGGAATTCGTCAACGTACAGGAAGTCTTCCGAGCGCAGGTGCTTGTCACGCTCGGCGTGGTTGGAATCAACGCTGGATGTGTCCACGGCAACTTCAACGGAACTGTTCGCCGGGTTTTGTGCATCGTAGACAAATTCACCATCGAAATCGTTGAACCGACCATACAACCAGCTATAGCCCAGATGGGAAATCTTGAACGTAATAAACTGGTGGGAACCCTTGGTATCAAAAGCATAGGTTCCACTGTGCTCGGATGCCTGGGCTCCGCCAGACACCGCAAGTGCAACCGCAGATGCAAGCAGCAATTTTTTCATGTTCATCTCCTTGTTTAAACAGCCCGTAGGCACGATTGAATCGATAGTCTGAATTACAATTGGCGGCGGCCTGAACCCAACATGCGTCGAAGGGTGTCGTCCCGGTCAATCAGATGATGCTTAACCGCAGCCAGACCGTGTACCCCGGCAAGCACGACAAGTGCCCAGGTAGACCAGTAATGGACAAGCCCGGCGGTGTCCTCCATCCCCTTAATCTGGCCGGTCACCGAAGGCACATCAAACCAGTTGAACACACTTATTGAGGACCCATCCGCCGTCGAAATGAGATACCCACTGGCCATAGCAACAAAAATCAGCACATAGAGCAGAGAGTGTGCGCCATGAGCGGCCAACACTTCCAGTCGGCTATGGCTCGGGAGTGCACGCGGCAGCGGATTGAACAGTCGCCACACCAGGCGAAACAGCATGACCAACAGCAGCAATATACCGATACTTCTATGGATATCCGGGCCGGTGCGATACCAGTCGTCGTAATAGGATAGATCCACCATCCAGTAACCCAGCCCGAATAGGCCAAACACCGCTACAGCCACCAGCCAATGAATGGCTACGGATACCACACCAAAATTACTGCTCGAATTGCGTACCTGCATGACGCTTAACGTCCCACTCCCTGATACCAGACAAGATCCCAACAGTTTAGGAAGAGCCCCGCACAAAACCAATCAAAATGTTTTGGAGACGAAGATCAGATTTTCTGATGAACAACCCCATACGTACGATCCCTTATACCTTTGGTCTGATACGGGTTTTACGGATTGTGGAAAACAATGGGTACGATAAACTTTTTACATACTTCATTTACCCGGTTCGGGTCACTCAGTGAACGAGAGGAATAAACATGGAACTTGAATTCGACGAATCCGTCGCAGTACCCAGCAACAACTGATTCCCTGCAGCTCCCACCGGAGCTGCCGGACACCGGTCCTGCTCACCCACCTGCGCATTGCCGCCTGACGTTGCCTGTTTTTACATGAAATAGTGGTAATAACCCGCTGTTTTTGGCACTCTTCTGTCTATCTAGACCATCCTGTTCGTGCTGACTGATTTACTTTCCTATAAGTCAACGAAATGCGACCAGGATCAACAGATCGGGCTGCCACAGGCTTTCCCGATGTTTTCGTTTATCCGGACCAGAAAAGGCCTATGTCGCGAACCCTCCCAGAGCAGATGACCGCACCGGAAGTTGATGTGCTGTCGCCTATGTTAACCAGGGAGGGGGAATCATGGACGGCCGACTACCAGGGCCTGACTTTACGAACGGCGCTGCAGCCAATATTCAGTATTTCCCACAAACGGGTTGTCGGCTACGAAGCGCTGATTCGCGCCTTTGATACCGATAATGCTGCGGTATTACCCCTTCATTTGTTCGAGCTACCGAGCTCTGACGCCGAAAACCTGCTGCTTGATCGCCTTTGCCGATACCTGCACATCAGCAACTATTCCGGATTCCAGGACCAGCTGAATTGGCTGTTCCTGAACGTATCTCCCCGTGTGGTTTCAGCTGGCAACCGTGCCGACAGCTTTTTCGGCGAACTGTTGAAGAAAACGGGCCTGCCTCCCCATCGCATCGTGATGGAGATTGTAGAGCAGCCAACGGACGATGCAGAACGACTGCGTGAAACCGTTGCCTACTACCAACAGCTGGGCTGCCTGACCGCTATCGATGACTTTGGTGCTGGGCATTCCAACTTTGAGCGCATCTGGAACCTGTCACCGGATATCGTGAAGCTGGACCGTAAGCTTCTGACTCGGGCCACAGACGACCACAAGGCCAGACAGATACTCAACGGCATCGTCTCTTTGCTGCATCAGTCTGGGTGCCTAGTGCTCCTTGAAGGCGTGGAAACTCACGACCAGGCAATGATTGCTATCGACGCGGGCGTTGATTTTGTCCAGGGATTCTATTTCAGCAGGCCAAGTACTGCCCTGGCGGACATTCCCCACAAAGTGACGGACCTGGACGGGTTACTGAGAGACTATAAGAGCAAAAACCGGATAACGAGAGACCCAACACAGCAACTGATTTCCTACTTCGAGGATTTCTTTCGTAGTGCCGTAGACACACTCTCGCAGGGCATGCCGATGAACGAGGCATGCAGTAGCCTGCTGAATCATCCTGCGGTGTCGCGGTGTTACCTGGTCGATGCCAACGGCGTACAAATTGATGACACCATGGTATCGGACGCCACAGCCCGGGGCCTGGACCCTCGATTCCGGCCGCTGGAAAGCACCACCAGTGCCGACTGGTATCGCCAACAGTATCTACGCCAGGCCATTGCCCAGCCAGGCCATGTTCATATAACCGCGCCCTACCTCTGTATTACCGGCGCATACATGTGCGTTACCCTGTCCCTCGGTTACTACCACAAGGGCGAGCTGAGGGTTCTTTGCTGCGACATTCTCGCCAACCCTACCGAAACCGCCCTCAGGAAAGGCTGATCCCGTAGACCACCGAGATCACGCCGACGGTCACCAGCCCGATAAACAGGTTCATCGGCAGGCCTACTTTTACGAAGTCCATAAACCGGTATCCCCCTGGCCCAAACACCATCATATTGGTCTGGTAGCCCAGTGGTGTGGCAAAACTGGCGGATGCCGCCATCATCACGGCGATAACATAGGGCTCTGACGCGATCCCCAGGGCCGTTGTCATTGACAGTACAATGGGTAGTACCAACACTGCGGCTGCGTTGTTGGTAATGACCTCGGTCAGCACCGATACCGCGAAGTACACCAGCAGGATGGTCAGCAGTGGGTGACCACTGCTCACCTCCAGAATGCCCGTCGCAACATAACCTGCAGCCCCGGTTTCCTGAAGCGCAGCCCCTAAGGCAAATGACGCAGCAATTGTAAGCATCACTGGTACATCCACCGCTTTCTGCGCCTGACCGACGGAACAGCAACCGCTAAGAACCATCAGGGCCGCCCCCATCAGTGCGGCGTTCAGCATGCTCAATGCCCCAAAAGCGGCAGCGCCCACGAGCACCAGCAGGATGCCCCAGGACAGATAGGCACGGTCATGGCGGGGTGTTTCGGTTTCCAGGTCGTTGATCAGCAGGAAGTCCTTGGCGTATCGCTGACGACTGACAAAAGCGGGACGTGCCTCCAGCAACAGAACGTCGCCGGTTTTCAGACGAATATTGCCGAGATTGCCCGACACCCGCTCACCACCCCGGGCGACTGCCAATACCACCGCGCCATAACGATCCCGAAAACGGGCATCCCGGATGGTCAGACCCAGCACTTCCGACTGCGGGGACAGCGCGGCTTCAACCAGCCGGCGCTCTGCCCGGTCTTTACTCAGGCTTGGCTCATCATCGTGTACCGAAGGGACAATACCGTTGATTCGCAGCAGATCGGAAATAGCCTGGGTATCGCCAGCAAAGACCAACCGGTCACCGCCTCGAAGGCGTTCTTCCGAAGGTACCGCCGTAACAACGCTGCCATCCCGCTCAATCTCGACGAGGTACAGCCTCTCCAACTCACGCAGCCCGGCCTCTCCGACACTCTTGCCCACCAACGGCCCATCAAAGGCAACTGCCACCTCCAGGGTGAACTCCCGCATGGAACCGAACTTCTGCTGGTCCTTACGATCCGGAAGCGCCCTCGGTAACACCAGAAGCATGACAGCCAAGCCGATCACAGCAACCGGCAACCCAACGGCGGTGATGGAAAAAATCGAGAAACCGCCCTCCCCGGTCAATTGCTGGTACTGGCCATTGACCACCAGGTTGGTGCTGGTGCCAATCAGGGTGAGGGTACCACCCAGAATGGCGGAGTAACTCAGGGGGATCATCAGTTTCGAGGGTGATATGCCAATCTTGCGGGACCAGGCATGGACCGCGGGAATCATGGTGGCCACTACCGGGGTGTTGTTGAGGAAGCCGCTCAGCAACGCGACAGGGAATGCGATGCGGGCCTGGGCCGAGCGCACCGTACGAGGTGACCTGAGCAGGTGATGGACAACCAGGTCTACTCCACCGGAATGGTGAATGCCCGCCGCCACCACGAACATGGCAACCACCGTGATCAATCCACTGTTACTGAATCCGGCAAGGGCCTGATCGGCACTGATAATGCCGCTGGCACTGAGAACGATGAGTACACCCAGCATGACGAGATGCGGGCCGAACCGCCCGACACTCATCAATAATAACGCCACACCCGTAAGGCTTAATGCAAACCAGCCCTGCCAATCCATCTGGTGGTCCTTTGGATAAAAGGGGCAGGATAACGAGTTTGCCGAATACTTAGAAAGAATAAAGGATGCTGTTTAAAGCACCAGAAGAAATATAGGACGATTCAGACTTCGATATCCGCCATATTTCCGTAAGTCTCCAGCCAGGTGCGGCGGTCAGACGCCCGCTTTTTACCCAGCAGCATGTCCATGCGGCTGTCGGTATCGTCGCCGTCTTCAATGGTCAGCATCACCAGCCGGCGGGTATCCGGCGCCATTGTCGTCTCCCGCAACTGGAGCGGATTCATCTCGCCCAGGCCCTTGAAACGGGTAACGGAAATCTTGCCGCGACGGTTTTCGGCCGCCAGCCGGTCGATAATGCCCTGCTTTTCGTGCTCATCAAGGGCGTAAAAAGTTTCCTTTCCCAAATCAACACGATACAGCGGGGGCATGGCAACAAATACGTGGCCGGCAGCAACCACCGGTCGGAAATGCTTGACGAACAACGCGCACAACAGGGTGGCGATGTGTAGGCCATCGGAGTCAGCGTCCGCCAGGATGCAGATCTTGTTGTAACGCAGGCCTTCCAGTTTGTCGGAGCCAGGATCTACCCCAATGGCAACGGCAATGTCATGGACTTCCTGGGAAGCAAGAATTTCGCTGGAGTCCACTTCCCAGGTGTTGAGGATCTTGCCTCGCAGGGGCATGACCGCCTGAAATTCACGGTCACGAGCCTGTTTCGCGGAGCCGCCGGCGGAGTCACCCTCAACCAGAAAGAGTTCCGAGCGGTTGGTGTCGCTGCCGGAACAATCCGCCAGTTTTCCGGGCAAAGCCGGACCGGATGTGACCTTTTTGCGGGCCACTTTCTTGCTGGCCCTGAGACGACGCTGGGCATTGCTGATGAACAATTCAGCGAGTGCTTCAGCAATGTCCGTATGCTGATTCAGCCACAAGCTGAACGCGTCCTTCACCACACCGGAAATAAACGCGGCAGCTTCCCGGGAGGACAACCGTTCCTTTGTCTGGCCGGAAAACTGGGGTTCCTGCATCTTGAACGACAACACATAGGCGCAGCGTTCCCAGATGTCTTCAGGAGACAACTTGACGCCCCGGGGCAACAGGTTACGGAACTCACAGAACTCCCTCATGGCCTCCAGCAGGCCGGTACGCAGGCCGTTCACGTGGGTGCCGCCCTGGGCGGTCGGAATCAGGTTAACGTAACTCTCCATAACCGCTTCGCCACCTTCCGGCAACCACTGGAACGCCCAGTCCACCGCTTCCTTGTTGCCGGAAAAGCTGCCCGTGAACGGCTCCAGCGGTACGGCTTCGATGTCGGCAAGCTCGGTGCGCAGGTAGTCCCGCAAACCGCCCTCGTAGCACCATTCATCTTTATCACCGGTGTGTTCCTGCAGGAAAGTGACGTTCAGGCCGGGACAGAGAACGGCCTTGGCGCGCAGGTTGTGGCGCAAACGGCTGACGGAAAATTTCGGGCTGTCGAAGTAGCTTGGGTCCGGGGTGAACTTCAATCGGGTACCGGTGTTCCGCTTGCCCACAGAGTCGACAACTGTTAGTTCCGTCTTCTTGTGGCCGTTGGCGAAGGTCATCCGGTGCAGTTGCCCATCACGCTTGATGGAAACCTCAAGGAGCGTCGACAGGGCGTTGACCACCGAGACACCTACCCCATGCAGGCCACCGGAAAAGTTGTAGTTACCCTGGGAGAATTTACCGCCGGCGTGGAGGCGGGTCAGAATCAGCTCCACACCCGGAACCCCATGTTCCTTGTGCATGTCGACCGGCATCCCGCGGCCGTCGTCTTCCACGCTCAGGGAACCATCGCTGTGCAGGACGACATCGATCCTGCGGGCGTGCCCCGCCAGCGCTTCGTCGACACTGTTATCAATGACTTCCTGGGCCAGATGGTTGGGCCGACTGGTATCGGTGTACATGCCTGGGCGTTTGCGGACAGGGTCCAGACCACTCAGAACTTCAATGGCATCGGCGTTGTACTGTTTCTGGCTCATGGGAAGGAAGCGACTCCACGGGTTTGTTATAAAACTGGCCCATAGCTTAGGGATTCGCAGGGAAAGATCAACGGTTGTTTTGTGCTGGTGTGGATCAGCACGGCCCCGGCGCCGTTAACGCTGTCGCGAGAAACGCCCGAGGCCTTCCCCGGACACCCGCAACTGCTCCCACTCTTCGGGGCTGATGGCGATCACTGCACAGGGTGTGGTCAACGCCTGGGTTACCATGGCGTCTGCCGCCGGCCGCCTGACCTTGACCGCCAACTCCAGAACATCGTCTACGATCTCGGATGACGTCAGTGTCAGGCCGTAGCCGCCAGTGGTTTTCTGCCCCAGCCCCACCAACACCAGATGTTCCTCATTGAAATCAATGGCGCGAAGCATGCTCAGCGCCAGGTTTCCGGAGGGCAGTTGGGCAAGCTTGTCCAGATCTCCGGCACTGGACACATAGACCAGTCCCGGCGCCGTGAGCCCACAGTGATCGGACTCAGTGACCTGTCTCGCCAGAGGCGCACCATCAGCGGTCGCCGAGCGATTGATCGCACAGCCTGTGATCAGACTGAGCACGAGTACACAGAGTGGTAGCAGCGTAAAACGGTAGGTCAACGGGTATTCTCCACGTTGCGGATCGGCTCACCGCCAGTTTTTGACTTCGGGCCTGATCTCAGGCGATACCCCTCAAAGCCCACTCTGGGCAGACCCAGGGAGGTAATGGTGGGCCGACGAAAACTGGTACTCAACCTTACCCCGCCTACCGGTTCTTCGCCAATAACGATTTTTTCAGGTAACCCATTGACCGGATATTCGGCACAGGCCTCGCCGTTTTCACAAATCAGCCCGTTGTTGTCCATGTCGCTGCCGGCAACCAGGAAATACTCACCGGCCTCAACCTCGTCAAACGCAAATTCGTACCGCCCCCGGGAGGCGGAGACAACGGCCTGCTCAAGAGTATCGCGCTCGTCGTCCGCACTGACCAGCAATACATAGTGTCGGCCTGCGTTCCGTTCATCCGATGAACTACCCAGGCTGAGAGATACCGGAATCATAAGCGTTGCAGCAGGTGCGCCGTCTGCTTGATAGGTAATCACCAGCGTTGCCATGTAGCGCCCGTCACCCCCCAGTTGCGTAGGGTCTGCGGTCACTGTCAGTGACAACGGTCGCGCATCGCTGGGTTCACTCACATCAAGCCATGGCGCACCAGGGTCCACGTCTGTGATGGTGACGCTCTCCCCTTCGGGGTAGGTCGAAAATACCAGCTGTTCACTAAGCACCGCAGCATTGAACTGTATAGCGGTGGGCGAGGAACCAAGAGTGATTGGGAAATTGCCGTCCAGCGCCGCATCCATCGCTGCCAGTGCGTTGATCTGCCCCGCTCCGTATTCAAACGCGGGCCCCACATCGTCCGTAAGGTCACCATTTACCAGGAAACTCTGAAATCCGGCAGGGGTAAGGGTCGGCACTTCCGCCTTCATCAGGGCGTAAACGCCCGCCACATGAGGTGCCGCCATTGAGGTGCCCTGCAGGCCAGCGTATCCCGGCTCGAATGAGCCCGTATCGTCGCGCCCCCAGGCGCTGACAATGACATCGGCCGTACCGTCCTGATTGGCATCCCTGCTTGCATCACCACCCGGAGCAACCACGTCGACGGACTGGCCAACGTTGGAATACGAGGCACGCACACTTCCGCCGTCTACAGCCCCCACTCCGACAACGTTGGGATAGGCAGCGGGGTAGGTAGGCTCGTCCGTGCCCTGGTTGCCAGCAGCGGCAACAATCAGTTTGCCGTTGCCACCATTCCAGGCGGCGTCGATCGCCTGCTTGAGCGCGTTGCTTGGGCCAAGCCCACCGAGACTGAGATTAATCACATCTATTTCATTCCGGCCGGCTGCCCAGTTCAGGGCGTCAATCAGGTCAGCGGACGACCCTACACCGTCACGCCCGAGCACCCGTACCGGATAGATAGTGGCCCCCGGCGAAACCCCGACGACACCCTGGGTGTTATCAACGGCAGCGGCAATACCTGCCACATGGGTTCCGTGGAAATTACTGCTCCGGGCCTTGCCGTCACCCGGGTCGGCGGGGTTTGTGTCACGTTGGCCACTGTCCTCCCGATCAATATCCAGATCACCCGATACGTAATCCATGATCTGCCCTGGGATCAGTTGCACATTGGCGCTCAAGTCCGGATGCCAGTCGCCCGTCGCCGTCGGTGGCGAGCGGAATACGCCGGTATCCATGACCGCGATACCAATATCTGCACCCGCACTCGGTGCGGCCTGCCAGGCCAACGGCGTTTGAATCAGCGGCAGACTCCATTGGCGACTGTAGAGTGGATCATTGTCCGGGGACACTTGTTGGGAGGAATAGAGGTAGTTCGGCTCCGCCGATGTCACACCGGGCTGTTGCTGCAACTCCCTGACCCATTCCAGGGTTTCCTGACGCGCACTTTCTCGCTGCCCGGACGACATGGTTGCCAGGTTTCGTGGCCGGTCACGGCGCAACAGCCAGGCACCTCGACCCAGTTCCCTGCGCTGTGACGTCGCCATCGCTGCGATCACTGGCTGGTTCCCCGAGGCTGGCGCGAGGGTGACTACGGCTTCATCAATCATGAATGGCGGCGTCGAGTAGCTGGTGTTCATCACGCTGGCTGTTCCCTCACCTGCCAGCGACAGCACGTACCGAAATGGAATACCGCTGGTGGTACTGACTTCCACCAGGTAAGAGCCGGGCTCGAAAGTGTCGTCGAGCACCTCGACCAGCGGTCGCAGATCACCCGAAGCAGACTGAGACGCCACTTCCACAACGGTTCCCGCCTGCTGTTTCAGTATCCGAAGAGAACGCTCCGGCGCCGCTGCGCCAGCGGGCAGGAGATCCTCCGGAGAACTGAACACCTGAAAAGAGACGCGGTCTCCGGGTGACAGGTCTACGGCGTAGACATCAACGGCATCTTCAAAGTACTGGAAAAAATTTGCGTAGGTATCGGAGCCAGAACTCAGATAGCCACCCACCGTTGCGCCCGGCGGCAGAGTCTGGGCAGACACGGCCGTGTTATTGGCGGTGGCAAGGTCAACACGACGATCATCTGCGGTATCGGAGTCCACCCGTGTACCGCTCTCGATGTCAATCACCCCACTCAGATCGGGTTGCGCCTCACTGCTACCACCGGATCCACCACCGCCGCAGCCTGCGAACAGCAATGTAAACGAGATCAAACCAGCAGTAACAGGAACAGTCCGAATCATAATGGGCTCACAAGGACGACAACTTAGAAGTGCGAGAACGACACCATATGCTTTCAGTATGGTACTCATTAAACGCCTATGAAACCGATTACGTTCCAAACCCATAATCAGATGCAAAAAACCGCCTGCAGGTTACCCCACAGGCGGTTTCGCGTCGGTGCCTCCGAGGCTCTATATCTACAGTGCGTAGAAAAACAGAGGCACGAACGCCGCCGTCAGCAATGTCGGTCCCATCACCACCAGTGGCAATAACAGTCTCTCATAGCGATGCCAGAACGAACCCGTGCGCTCAGCGGCCAACACCTCGGTTTCACCTACCACCTGCCGTGTCAGCAGATGGTTCAGTGCCACCGGCGGGCTCAGGTAGCCCAGTTCAAACGCCACCAGGCACACGATCCAGAAGTGCAGCGGGTCGATACCCAACTGGATGGCGGGCTGCGCGATGGTGGCCGACACCAGGATGACCGCGCCGAACGGGTCCATCACCATGCCGATAATGGTGAGCATAACCACAATCACCAACATGGCGATCCAGGGGCTGGTCAGGTTTTCCGGGAACAATGCGTGCACCACATCGGAACGTTCCAGGATGCCCCCGAGACAGATAGAGAAACCAATCAGCGCCAGCAGTGCGCCGATGTGTACGGCAGAGTCACTGGCGGCCGCCGTTGTACGCATACAAAAAGCACGCACCCGGGATTGGCCCTGTTCGTTGGGATCCTTGCCCGAATCGAGATAGACCAGCGCCAGCATCACCAGCGGCAGGATCATCGGCGCGCTGTACTCATTGAATCCCAAACCGAGAATGACCCAGATGGCCAGGATAACCACCGCGGTAACGATGGCATAAGGCACCAGGGGGCGAAGCTGCGCCAGCGATTTACGGAATGCCCCCGGAGCCGGGCGAGGCTTCCAGTTGCCCTGGGTTTTACAGACAACCACAGAGAACAGGGTGGCCGACATAATAAACACCCAGAAACCCCAGCCGTACATTTCGGAGGTGGTCACTTCCTTGTTCAGCGCCGCCACAACCACGATCAGCAAACAGGGATTAAGAACCACCCCCAAGCTGCCGGACATGGCCGTGGTAGCCAGCGATAGCTGTCGCCCTGCTCCACTCTTGCGCATTTCATCGTAGACGACACCACCCACGGCCAGGATGAAAATCCCCGAGGCGCCAGTAAACGCAGTGGGAAAAGCGGTCGCGAATATCATCACCGAGGCCAACATGGGCGCGGGCAGATGGTAAGGTTTGATGACGTTCAACAGCAGGTCCGGAATGCGAGTCTGCTTCAGCGCCATGCCCACAAGCACATAGAGCCCGATGTTGATAAACATCGAGGACAGGTTGGTCATCATACCGAAATAGATCGCCAGGCCGGACGAGTAGCCGTCCACGAAGAAGAAATAACTCATCGCGATCAGGCCCATTGCGCAATACAGCGGCAGTACCAGGCCGGAGGACGTCGCCAGTGATCCTGGCCTCATTCGAGACGGCACCGACACAAACCGCATCAGGTTGATCACCATGAACAGCCCGAAGACGGCCGCCCAGGCGTATTGCAGCAACGCGGTGCCTCCCGAGCCCGGCGAAGAGGATAACTTGCCCACGTAAGAGAACAGGGAGTACACCATCAGGCCGTTGACCACAAACTGCATGCCCTGGCTCAGACGCCACTCTGACCGGTTGCGCGGCAATCGCAGGGCTATGTGATCGGCGTCGAAGGCCGAAATCGCCGCAGCCATGGCAAACATGGCGATAAACAGGAACTTGGTGAGCTCGATATTATCCAGCAGGAAATCCGCAAAGCCCTGTTCAACCGCCTTGTAAACTGCCAACGCCTCGGTGGCATGCTCCTGGTTTTCTTCATAGAGGCGATGCTTCTGCTGGCAGAGTGCCAGGTTTTTTTCCAGGGACTTGCGGATCGCATCCGGGTCCGGCGGCGAGCTGAAAAGGTCGTCCGGATCTGGCTCGTAGGCCTCGACACGTTTCCTGACCTCTGCATCCACATCCATGGACAACGTGCAGGTCGGCTCCGTGGCGTCCGGGTCCAGCAGGTAGTAGTTCGGCCAGGTCTGCTCCCCCACCCACAGCATGCGCGAGTGGAGTGAGTTTCCCATACCCAGAAGAAGCGTAAAGATAAGGAGCAGCAGGAGGATAACCCCGTGCAATCGATGCACGGGGTACAGCGTTTTCGGGCCTGCCGCTGATAATGCTCGCCAGTTCATGGAGGGTCAGCCTTTATTATTCGCGGTCAGGCGCTGTGCACTCGGAGGCACCGGGATTGCTGGAGCAACGGATTTTGCTGAGCAGGCTCATCATCTTCGGGTGATAGACCTTATTGGCACCATCGGTTCCATCCCGAAGCTGCAGGCGGTTTTCCCGAAACATCTCCTGATAGCCTTCGATGTCAGCATCGGGAATACGGATCCACTTTTCCTCCGGAATGGCGGACTCCTGCCGCTGAATCAGGTCCATGGCCTGGCCGTACATCCCCCAGGCAACTTCACGGGACTTCTGAGCCGTGTCGTCGTCGAGCACATCGTCTCGGGCAATGACCTGGATGGTCAGTTGCGCCAGCGGATAATCAACGATGCCACCGTCTTCACCAATGCCCTTGTAGAGTTCCAGAGCTTCGTAGGCAAACGCCGGTGCGTAAGCCGTATCCACCGAGCCATTGTTGAACTTGCCGGCAAAGTTGGTGATGTCGGAGGGTACAACCGTCGCTTTCACATGGTTGACCATGTGGATGGCGTCCTTCTGGTAATCCAGTGTGGCCATGCGCTTGCCGGCCAGTTCACCAGCGGTATCAATGCTACGGTCATTGACAAACAGGTAGCCTGCACCCGCCGGAACAATGCCCAGCACCTCATAGTCGCCCTGTTTCATCAAGGGCGCTGCCTTGGCCTGCGCAAGCGTGGCGAGGGTTGTTTTCAGATCGTCATAGGTCGGGATCGCGCCAACGGCGCTGATGCTGCCGGTAAATCGGTTGAACGGGCGGGTCCGAAGATCCGTAGCGGCGACGGCGTCGCATTGTCCGGAATTGAAATCACCCACGGCAACCCCTTCGTCAGTGTAGGGGCGCAGTTCAAAATCAACCCCATGGGCTTTCATTTCCAGCGCATAGTCTTTGACCATGTTGTACATATCACCGTTTGCGCCGATCACATCGAAAACGCACATCGTCACAGACTGTGCGGCGGCCATCGGAGCAACTGCAGCAAAAGAAAGGGCAGCAAGGGATTTACGGATCATGAATGACCTCCGGGTCTTTCTTGTGTTTGTAGGTAATTACAGTGAGTCGGGGGCCTGCTTAGAGCAGGCCGTCCAGATCCATGGTTTCAGGCTCTTCGAGCCGTTCCGGGCTCAGTCTTCCGAAATAGGTACGGGGCGTGCGGTAGCCGTAGTTCGCTGTCCAATGCTTATCGGACGAGAACTGAATGACGTCTCGGGCGATCTCGTCTACCAGGCGATACTCAGCCCATACTTTGATCACTCCATCCGCGTCGGCGAACCGCGCGATGACATCCTTGAGCACCTCCGGGCGACCAAACGTCTCTGCAGCCACGGCCTCAAGAGCCATGGACGCCCGTATACCCGATTCAACCCCCAGGCGGGAGCTATCCTCAAGCACTTCCCAGGGATCCGGAGACAGGCTGGGGCGGGTGTCCGGCAACAGCAACCACACCATGCCGCGTATGGCATTCGGTAAACCGCCCCATTTTTCGTTATCCAGGCATTCGGCGGCACGCTCCGCCCGGGGCGCAATATTGCGGGGAACCCCTGCCATGGCACCGGAGTTGGCGTCGTTCACGATGGCCTGCATGCCGGTCAGCAGGCCCAGCAGGAAAGTCAGCTCCTCCTGGTCATCGAACAGGAACGGACACTCGAATTCCTTTGCGGCCGGGTCAAAGTCATAGGCCGCCATGGCGCGCTGATAGGCGACATAGCGACGCTTGGCGGTTCGGGCATTCAGCCGCTTTGCTTTCTCCCGCGCGTCTTTTGCGGCGGGTACGTCACCGGCAAAATCAGCGCGCAGGTATTCCAGTTCCGCTTCCCATGCCTTGTATTCAGAGCAGTTCGCGGCCAGCAGCATCAACAGGGAACCGGTGCTCTCAGGCGCCTCGGTCACGCGGGAAAACGAGTACAACAGCGGGTCAACGCCCTCACCCAACGCACAGGCCATTTGCGGATCGGACATCTGCATGACGTAAGGGGTTGCTTCCCCCTCGGAGTAATTGGAGAGCACCACACCCGTTGTAGTGTAGATGGGGTTGGCCGAGCAACCGGCCAAAAACGTCACCACAAGAAGAAGCAGGTGACGGCTGCGAACGTTGAGGGCATGCCCAAAGGAATTCACCAGTGAGGAGTTCATAGTTCGTCCTGTTTGCATTGTTTTTATAGGTCGGGGGCGATCGCAATCACTGTCCCGTTCATCTTTGACGAGGGCAAGAATGCGTTGAATCTTGTCAGACAAAAATGGCTGGATTGCCGATTTGGTTATGCCGATCAGGCCAATGGCCCACATAGACGAGAGGAAATTATCTTTTAATTTATTTAAAACAATAAGTTATGTAAAAAATTACAATTGAGACATTTGTACCACCATCGGCATTTAACGCCGGGTTATCCAATTCAGGGCGTCGTTAAACCCATCATTGCAACCACCTGCGCCGTCAAATCATCCAGGGTCAGGCCACCGTCAGGCCGATACCATGTCACTGTCCAACTCAGGGCGCCCGTGAGCATACGGCGCACCACAAAGGGATCTGCCGCCAGCACGCCGTCCTGACGCAAGGTCTCCAGCACATCCAACCACAACTGCTCGTAGATATCCCGAAGCTCAAGGACGTAAGCCTGGGATTCCTCGGACAGGCTACGCCACTCGAACACCAGCACTGCCATGGCCTCCCCGGTCTGCCCGTTGATGGACTCCAGTTCAGCGCGAATCAGCGCCTGCAACTTGTCACGATGGGTACTGGCCGCATCCACGGCAGCCTGCATCAGGGCCGTGTTGAGACGAATGGTCTCCACCATGACGGCCTTGAGGATTTCTTCCTTGGTGCGGAAGTGGTGGAACAGGCTACCGGACTGAATGCCAACGGCGGCGGCCAGATCCCTGACGGTGGTCCGCTCATAACCCTTGTCACGAAACAGCTTTGCGGCCTCGTGGAGAAGCCGGCCACGGGCTCCGGCGGGATCGGAAACCAGGTTGTCGGCAACCAGTGAGCGCAGGATAGAGTCTTGATTCACAGTGTTTTCCAGCCAGGGAATAGAAGAGCGCCCATTCTATCCCGAATTTGCCTGTTTACAAACCAAGCGCTTGCTTGGTATCGTCAACCGCATGATAGACAATCTCCGCTAAAAGCGACCCGGTAAGGGTCTCTGAAAGCACTTTGCGGCTTCCGTCAACAAGGTGAAGACATGCCAGATTCCGACATCTCCAGGCCACAAACCGTCCGTATTGGCTGCTCTGCCGCCTTCTGGGGCGACACCGAAACGGCTGCCGCCCAACTGGTCCACAAGGGAAATATTGATTACCTGGTGGCGGACTACCTGGCGGAAATCACCATGTCCATCATGGCGGGGCAGAAGATGAAGGACCCAAGCCAGGGTTACGCCCGCGACTTCGTACAAACGGTGATGGGCCCCTTGCTGGGTGAGATCAAACAGAAAGGCATCCGGGTATTGGCGAACGCCGGTGGCGTCAATCCCGTCGCCTGCCGCGATGCTCTGCAGGCTTTGTGCGAAAAAGCGGGGTTGGATATGAAGATCGCCCTGGTGCTGGGTGATGACCTTCTGCCGAAAAAGAAGCAACTGGCCGATGCCGGCATCACCGAGATGACCACCGCACAGCCAATGCCGCCGATGCTGGTCAGCCTGAACGCCTACTTGGGCGCTCCGGGATTGGTCGCAGCACTGGAACAGGGTGCGGACATTGTTATCACCGGCCGGGTTGCCGACAGCGCCCTGGTCCTGGCGCCTCTGGTGCATGAATTCGGCTGGCGTTGGAGCGATTACGACCGACTTGCCCAGGGCAGCCTGGCCGGGCACTTACTGGAATGTGGCGCTCAATCCACGGGCGGTAACTTTACCGACTGGGAAGATGTAGCCGAGGGTTATGCCGATATGGGCTTTCCGATTGCAGAAGTCTCCGCCACCGGGGATTTCATCATGACCAAGCCGCAAGGTACCGGGGGCAAAGTGTCCCGGGGCACGGTGGCGGAACAGTTGGTCTATGAAATCGGCGACCCGAGAGCTTACCTGCTGCCGGATGTGACCTGTGATTTTACCGGGGTCTCCCTTGAGGAAGTGGCAACGGACGAGGTTCGGGTTTCTGGCGCCAAGGGGCTTCCCCCCACGGACAGCTATAAGGTGTCCGGCACCTGGCCGGACGGTTTCAAGTGCACGGTAACCTTCTTGTTGGCAGGCATGGATGCGAAGGCCAAGGCCCGGACAGTCGCCGAGGCGATCTTGGCCAAAACCTCCCGGATGTTCAGTGAGCGGGGTTTACCGGACTACACGGAAAACAGCATCGAACTATTAGGCACCGAGGCCACCTACGGCGCTCAGGGGCGTATGGGAGAGTGTCGGGAGGTGGTGGTGAAGATCAGCACGGCCCACCTCAAGAAGGAAGCGCTGGTGCTGTTTTCCCGGGAAATCGCCCAAGCGGCGACAGGGATGGCACCTGGGATTACGGGCATTGTGGGTGGACGGCCGACGGTGTGGCCGAAGATTCGGTTGTATTCGTGCCTGGTTCCGAAAACGGAGGTGTCCGTTGCCGTGGATCTTGGTGGCGACAAGCAGACGGTAGACGTGGCTACTGACGGCGGGTTCGAGCCAAGCCAGCTGATTGAGCAGTCTGCCAGTGCGGCCGCTCCGGCCACGGATACCACAGTGCCTTTGATTCAACTGGCCTGGGCGCGCAGTGGTGACAAGGGGGATCACACCAATATCGGGGTGATTGCCCGCAAGGCGGAGTTTGTGCCGTTTATTGAGGCGGCGTTGACGGAGTTGGCTGTGGCGGAATGGATGGCCCATACGCTACACCCTGAGCATGGTCGGGTGACCCGTTGGGCGTTGCCGGGGTTTCAGGCCTTTAATTTCCTGTTGGAGCACAGTCTTGGCGGCGGGGGCGTTGCCAGCTTGCGGATTGATCCGCAGGGGAAGGCGTTTGCCCAACAGTTGCTTGAGTTCCCTGTGCCGATTCGTGCTGGCCTGCTTGATTAATCTGGCTTTGGTGCATGCGTTCCGGTGGGAAGGTTTGTCCGGGACGCGCTGTGAATACGTCCCTGTACGCTCGACAAAAACATCCATGTTTTTGACGTTCCCGGACAAACCTTCCCACCGGAGCGCCCGAACATTTGAAAAGGTCTTCTTGCTATGAGTTATCAATCTGTTTTTCATCCGGATCTTTTTAAGGATCAAGTCTTCATCGTTACGGGAGGAGGTTCTGGGATTGGGCGTTGTACCGCTCATGAACTTGCTGCGCTTGGGGCGAGGGTCGCTCTGGTTGGGCGAAAGGCCGAGAAGGTTGAGGCGGTGAAAGCCGAGATTACTGAGGACGGTGGTATCGCTTCCGCTCATGTGTGCGACATCCGTGAGGAAGAGTCTGTAAAGGCGACCGTCACGGCCATCATTGAGGAACATGGCGGGCTGAACGGCGTCGTGAATAACGCCGGGGGTCAGTTTCCGTCGCCGCTGGCAAACATCAACCAGAAAGGTTGGGAGACGGTGGTTCGCACGAATCTTACTGGGGGCTTTCTCATTGCCCGTGAAGCCTACAATCAGCTGTTGTCAAAAACCGGCGGCGCCATCGTGAACATTGTGGCGGACATGTGGGGCGGCATGCCTGGCATGGGGCATTCCGGCGCTGCCCGGGCAGGGATGGTGAATTTTACCCAGACCGCTGCAGTTGAGTGGGGTTGCTCCGGGGTTCGGGTGAACGCTGTGGCTCCGGGCTGGATTGCCTCCAGTGGGATGGATAACTATCCCGAACATATGAAGCAGTGGATTCGTAGCCTCGGGGATAACGTGCCTCTTAAGCGAATGGGGACGGAGTCCGAGGTCAGTGCAGCGATTTGTTTTCTGTTGAGCCCGGCGGCGGCGTTTATCAGTGGGGATTGCCTGCGAATTGACGGCGCCGCGTCCCAGGGGGGCCGGGTTTGGCCGTTCCCGAAAGCGAAGAACAATGAGCCCTTTAATGGGTTCCACCGGGCAGTCACGCCAAAAGTGTTGAGTGACGACTGAGGAGAATTCGATGCAGGTACTGGAGTCCACCGTAAATCCCCAGTCGGATGACTTTCGCGCAAACGCGGAGGTGATGGAGGCGCACATTGCCACCTTCCGCGATGTGGAGCAGAAGGTTCTTGATCTGGCGGAAGCGGCACGTGAAAAGTTCACCAAGCGCGGGAAGCTGTTACCCCGTGATCGCATCAATCGCCTGCTGGATCGTGGTACGCCATTCCTGGAGCTGTGCTCCCTGGCCGGCTACAAGATGCACGACGACAAGGATGGCAGCCTGTCCGGTGGCGGTATTATTGCCGGCATTGGCACAGTTAGCGGAGTCCGCTGCCTGGTGGTGGCCAGCAACAGCGCCATCAAGGGCGGCACCATCACGCCGGCGGGGCTGGACAAGACCCTGCGGCTGCAACAAATTGCCATGGAGAACAAGCTGCCGGTGGTGTCACTGTCTGAAAGCGGCGGCGCCAACCTGAACTACGCCACAGACATTTTCGTGCTGGGCGCTCGCGGTTTCGCCAATCAGGCACGCATGTCCGCCGCTGGCATTCCCCAGGTAACGGTGGTTCATGGCAATGCGACCGCCGGCGGTGCCTATCAGCCGGGGCTGTCGGACTATGTGATTGTGGTGCGGGAACAGGCCAAGATGTTCCTGGCGGGCCCTCCCCTGCTGAAAGCGGCCACCGGCGAAGTCGCTACCGATGAAGAGCTCGGCGGCGCACAGATGCACGCAGAAGTGGCCGGCACGGCGGAATATCTGGCCGAGGACGACGCCGACGGCATCCGCCACGCCCGCAATGTGCTCGACGCCCTGCCCTGGAACGAGCAGTTGCCCCCATCACGGGAGCCGGAATGGGAAGAGCCGCTTTATCCAGCCGAAGAGTTACTGGGCGTTATTCCCAGTGACGCCAAGAAGCCCTATGACGTGCGTGAAATCCTCGCCCGCATAGCCGACGGCTCGAAGTTCATGGATTTCAAGAACGGCTACGACGACCAGACCGTGTGCGGCACCATCCGCATTGAAGGCCACTCGGTGGGCATTATCGGCAACAACGGCCCGATCACGCCTGCCGGCGCTACCAAAGCGGCGCAGTTTATCCAGCTCTGCGATCAGGCCGGCACACCGCTGCTGTTCCTGCACAACACCACGGGTTTCATGGTGGGCACCCATTCGGAACAGAACGGCATCATCAAACATGGATCAAAGATGATCCAGGCGGTGGCGAATTGCCGGGTGCCGAAGGTCGCAATTGTGATCGGCGGTTCCTATGGTGCAGGTAACTACGCGATGTGTGGCCGCGGCCTGGACCCACGTTTCATCTTCGCCTGGCCCAACAGCCGCACGGCGGTCATGGGCCCTGCGCAGGCAGGCAAGGTGATGCGCATTGTGGCCGAGGACAAACAGCGCCGGGGCGGCCTGGAGCCGGACCCGAAAACGCTGGATTTCCTGGAGCAGGCCACGGCCAAGAAACTGGAAGACGGCTCTACGGCCCTGTTCGGTACAGCTCGGTTGTGGGACGACGGGCTCATAGATCCGCGGGATACCCGGCGGGTTCTGGCATTGGTGCTTTCGGTTTGTCGGGAGGCTGAGGTTCGGCAGTTGCGGCCTAATTCTTTTGGCGTTGCCCGCCTCTAGGAGAGCTTAGTGATGGTGGTTGACCCCGGAGCGGCAGGCCTCCCAAAAACCGCCCTGCAGGAAGCAACGAATTTATAGACAAAGCGGCTGTGTGGGCGGGCCTTCAGAAACCGTGCGGAGCCATGGATGGCGGAGCCCGAGCGTCACATGGATGTGCCGAAGGAGCGTGTTTCTGAAGGCCCGCCTACACAGCCGCCACCCAAGCTAGAGAACGTGCACCACTACCACTTAGGCACGAACTAACATCAGGAGAACAAAAACGTGAAATTCACAGCCGAACACGAAGCCCTCAGAAAAACCGTCCGCGATTTCGTGGAGAAGGAAATCAATCCCCACTGCGACGAATGGGAAGAAGCCGGCGAGTTCCCGATTCACGATATCTTCAAGAAGCTCGGCAACCTGGGCTTGCTGGGCATCCAGAAGCCGGAAGAGTATGGCGGCATGGGGCTGGATTACAGCTACAACCTGGTGGCCGCTGAAGAACTCGGCACTGCCCATTGCGGCGGTGTGCCGCTGGCAATAGGTGTGCAGACAGATATGTGCACCCCTGCCATTTCACGCTTTGGCTCTGACGAACTCAAACGGACCTTCCTTGCCCCGGCCATTGCCGGTGACATGGTGGGCTGTATCGGCGTCAGCGAAGTCGCCGCCGGTTCTGACGTGGCGGGAATGAAAACCACCGCAAAGCAGGACGGCGATGACTACGTCATCAACGGCTCCAAGATGTGGATCACCAACAGCCCCAAAGCCGACTTTATCTGCCTGCTGGCCAACACCTCCGACGACAAGCCCCACAAGAACAAATCGCTCATCGTTGTGCCTATGAACACGCCGGGCATTTCCTTCAGCCCGCATTTGAACAAGCTGGGCATGCGCTCTTCCGAGACCGCGCAGATTTTCTTTGACGATGTGCGAGTACCGCAGCGTTATCGCATCGGTGCGGAAGGCACTGGGTTCATGATGCAGATGTTGCAGTTCCAGGAGGAACGGATGTGGGGCGCGGCCAATGTCATCAAGGCACTGGAACTCTGCATCAACAAGACCATTGAATACTGCCGCGAGCGCAAAACGTTCGGGCAGCCGTTGATCAACAACCAAGTGATTCACTTCCGCCTGGCAGAGCTGCAAACCGAAGTGGAAGCCCTGCGTGCCCTCACCTATCAAGCCTGTGAGCTGCATGTGGAAGGCAAGGATGTGACCAAGCTGGCGTCAATGGCCAAGCTGAAGGCCGGGCGGCTTGGGCGTGAGGTGACGGACAGTTGCCTGCAGTACTGGGGGGGCAATGGTTACATGTGGGAGAACCCGCTGTCCCGTGCGTTCCGGGATGTGCGGCTGGTGTCGATTGGCGGCGGTGCTGACGAAATCATGTTGGGGATTATCTGCAAGATGATGGGGACTTTGCCTGGTAAACAACGGGACTGATTATTAGGTTTTGGCATTGGGGGAAGGACTGGCAGGCAGGAAGGTAGGGCCGTTTCGAGACACGCTGTGAATACGTCCATGTACGCTCGACAAAAACATCCATGTTTTTGACGGTCCCGAAACGGCCCTACCTTCCTGCCAACCAGCCCCCAGACAACGGTATTGGAGTCATGTCTATGGAAAATTTACCTCACTGCGAAACGCTAGTTTTGGAAAAACAGGGGCCTGCCCTTCACGTCACCATCAACCGGCCAGACGTTCGGAACGCCATGAGCCTGCAGATGGTGGCGGAACTGTCGACGGTGTTCAGTCAGGTTGAGAACGACGCCAGCATTCGTGCCGTGGTGATTCGCGGAGCCGGTGGCCACTTTTGCGCCGGCGGGGACATCAAGGACATGGCCGGTGCCCGGGGGCAGAAGCCTGCCGAGGGTGAGGAAGATCCTTTCTACCGGTTGAACCGGGCGTTCGGTCAGATGATTCAACAGGTGAACGAGTCGTCGAAGGTGGTGATTGCAGTCACCGAGGGCGCGGTGATGGGCGGCGGTTTTGGGCTGGCCTGTGTATCGGATGTGGCGATTGCCGGGCCGACAGCCAGGTTTGGTATGCCGGAGACGACCCTCGGGGTGATTCCCGCGCAGATTGCGCCGTTTGTGGTGGAGCGCATCGGACTGACACAGGCGCGGCGGTTGGCGTTGCTGGGACTGCGGGTAGACGCGGACGAAGCCTGCCGGCTGGGGATTGTTCATCAGGTGGCGGAGTCTGAAGTTGAGATTGATGAGTTGCTCGGCCATGCGGTTGACCGGGTACAGCAGTGCGCGCCGAATGCGACGGCCCAGACCAAGGCGTTGTTGCACCGCGTTGGTCACGAATCGATGAGTGGGCTTCTGGACAGTGCTGCCGGGAAGTTTGCCGAGGCGATTCGCAGTGACGAAGGCTCTGAGGGGACTCTTGCGTTTATGCAGAAACGGCCGGCTTCTTGGGCCAAGTCAGACTGATGGTGGAGGGTCGGGATTGATCCGGCTTTCCGGGACACGCGGTGAATACGTCCCTGTACGCTCGACAAAAACATCCATGTTTTTGACGGTCCCGGAAAGCCGGATCAACCCCGACCCCAGACACCGTGCAAAACGCTCATAAAAAAAGACATGCAATTACAACAGTTGGAAGGAGCTTTGGTGGGAGGGAGGCCCTGGTTCAG
>NZ_JBQKUK010000022.1:0-60949 GCF_054968585.1 Marinobacter sp. G5_S1_61_S3
GTTTTGGACAGGGCTTCATACCCACGCCGCTCCACCGAAGCAAACACAGCAGGAGATAAAACAAGCCATGACGGTTGAATCGCAAAAAGAGACCCTGGGTTTTCAGACCGAAGTTAAGCAACTGCTTAACCTGATGATCCACTCCCTGTACTCCAACAAGGAAATCTTCCTTCGTGAATTGATTTCCAACGCGTCGGATGCAGAAGACAAACTGCGTTTCGCTGCCTTGAAGGACGACAGCCTGTTCGAAAGCGATCCGGAGCTGAAAATTCGCCTGGACTTCGACGCAGAAAAGAACACCGTCACACTGACCGATAACGGTATCGGCATGAACCGGGACGATGTTATCCAGAACCTGGGCACCATTGCCAAGTCTGGTACTGCCGAGTTTCTCAAACAGCTTTCCGGTGACGAGAAGAAAGACAGCAAGCTGATCGGTCAGTTTGGTGTTGGCTTCTATTCCTCATTCATCGTGGCCGATTCCGTGGAAGTGTTTACCCGTCGCGCCGGTACACCGGTAGAAGAGGGCGTTCACTGGCAGTCTGCTGGCGATGGCCAATTCACCATTGAGAACGTGGACCGGACTGAACGCGGTACGCAGATCGTCCTGCACCTGAAGGATGACGCCAAAGAATTTGCCGACGGTTTCCGTCTGCGCAACCTGGTGAAGAAGTACTCCGACCACATCTCTTTCCCGGTTGTCATGAAGTCCGAATCCGAGGAAGAGGGCGAAAAGGGCGAATATGAAACCGTCAACGACGCCACCGCCCTGTGGACACTGTCCCGCAGTGAGATCAAGGACGAGGAGTACAAGGAGTTCTACAAGCACATTGCCCACGACTTTGAAGACCCGCTGACCTGGTCCCACAACAAGGTTGAAGGCAAGCTGGATTACACCAGCCTTCTGTATGTGCCTGGCCGTGCGCCGTTTGACCTGTATAACCGGGAAGCGCCTCGTGGCCTGAAGCTGTACGTGCAGCGCGTGTTCATCATGGACGACGCAGAGCAGTTCCTGCCGTTGTACCTGCGCTTCACCAAGGGTGTGATCGATTCCAACGACCTGTCGCTGAACGTCTCCCGTGAGATCCTGCAGAACGACAGCACCGTTGAAAGCATCCGTACAGCGGTGACCAAGCGGGTTCTGGATATGCTGTCCAAGCTGTCCAAGAAAGAGCCGGAGCAGTACCAGAAGTTCTGGAATGAATTTGGCACTGTGCTGAAGGAAGGCCCGGCGGAAGACTTCAGTAACCGCGAGAAAATCGGCGGCCTGCTGCGCTTTGCGTCCACCCATACCGGTGAGCAGGCGCAGACCGTGTCTCTGGATGAGTACATCGGCCGTATGAAGGAAGGCCAGAGCAAGATCTACTACATCACCGCCGACAACTTCATGGCCGCCAAGAGCAGCCCGCACCTGGAAGTGTTCCGCAAGAAAGGCATCGAGGTGCTGATCCTCTCTGACCGCATCGATGAGTGGATGATGGGCTATCTGAACGAGTACGACGGCAAACAGTTCCAGGACGTTGCCCGTGGTGATCTCGACCTTGGCGAAGTGGAAACTGAGGAAGACAAGAAGCACAAGGAAGAGGCTGCCGAGGAACACAAGAACCTGCTGGAGCGCATCAAGACCGCACTGGATGACCGGGTGCAGGAAGTGCGGGTAACCAACCGCCTGACTGATTCACCAGCCTGCCTGGTAGTTGGCGACTTCGATATGGGCGCGCAGATGAAGAAAATCATGGAAGCGGCGGGCCAGAAAGTGCCCGACAGCAAGCCGATTTTCGAGATCAACGTTGAGCATCCGCTGGTTCAGCGCCTTGAGAACGAGCAGGGCGAGGACCGCTTCAAGGAGTTGTCTGCCGTATTGCTGGACCAGGCCACATTGGCCAGTGGTGAACAACTGCAGGACCCGGGCGCGTATGTAAGCCGCCTGAACCGCCTGCTGCTTGAGCTTGCCAACTAAGGCCGCCTGATGCAGCAGATTATCGTGGACGTCGATATCAGCCCTGATGAGTGGATCAAGCTCTATCAGGGTTCGGCGACGGACGTCCACACCAGGGCCCGGGACGGGCGTTCCGTCCGCTTCCCGGCCCGTATTCTCTCCCGCTTTTACCTTCGTGACGGCGTCCAGGGCAGTTTCCGTATCCTGTTTGATGACCAGGGCAAGTTCGTCAGCGTGGAACGCTTGTAATTCCGGCCTACCAACGCCCTTAAAAGTTCTCTACAATTCCCACCCGTTTATTCCTTGATCAATTCGTGGAGCCCCAATGCGAATAATCCTTGCCCCAATGGAAGGGCTGGTTGATGCACCCATTCGAGAGACACTGACAGCCGTTGGTGGCATCGACCGGTGCGTAACGGAATTTATTCGCGTGACTCAGGGCATGCTGCCGCCCCGTATTTTCTACAAATACGCCCCGGAACTGCACAACGGCTGCGAAACCCAGGTTGGCGTGCCGGTGGCCGTTCAACTGTTGGGCTCGGACCCCGTCCAGATGGGCCGGCATGGCGTCAAGGCGGTGGAGCTGGGCGCCACACAGGTTGATATCAATTTCGGTTGCCCCGCCAAGACTGTGAACAAGCACAAGGGTGGCTGTGTGCTCATGCGCGAGCCCGAATTGATGCAGCAGATTACGGAAGCGGTTCGTGCCGCCGTACCTGCCCATGTGCCGGTGACCGCGAAAATGCGTCTGGGGTACGATGACCGTTCCATGGGCGTTGCCTGTGGCCAGGCGCTGGAAGCGGCCGGCGCGTCCGAAATCGTGGTTCACGCCCGCAGTAAGGTGGATGGCTACAAGCCGCCGGCTTACTGGGAAGATGTGGCCCGGGTCAGGGAAGCGGTTAATGCCCATGTGATCGCCAATGGCGAGATCTGGACCGTGGCGGATTACTGGCGCTGCCGGGAGGTCTCTGGCTGTGACGATGTGATGATCGGTCGTGGGCTGATCGCCCGACCGGATCTGGCACGGCGGATTCGTGCCAGTCAACGTAAGGAATCGGTGGCGGATATGACCTGGCCCGAGGTGGTCAGGCTGGTAGAGGGCTACGCCGTTGCGCTGCAGGAACGCCTTGAAGACAGGTTCGTGACCGGCCGTATCAAACAATGGCTGAACTATCTGCGTGGCGGCTACGCGGAGGCCCAGTGGCTGTGGCCTGAAGCCAGAAAGATCCGTGACGTGGCACCCATGCTGGCTTGCCTGCGACAGCCCGTCCCGGTGACTGAAGCTGCATAGATCTGTTCACGTTTACTGCTCCGGAATTCCATTCTCCAGCTACACTGCTATGAAGTGACGCATCCATCGTATTGGTTACGGTACCGCCAAAAACCGTGGAGAGGGAGAAATGAACAACGCCTGCAAGAGCCTGGTTGCTGCCTTTCTGGTAAGCACCGTATCGCTGTCGGCTGCCGCCGACTCCGTCAAGGTCACCCCGCTTGGGAGCCATGATGGCGAATTCTGCGCCATGGACCGGGCGCTCATCTTTGAAGACCCCAATGGCACCCGTATTCTCTATGACGCCGGTCGAACCGTTGCGGGTGCCGATGATCCCCGATTAGGCAACATTGATGTGGTGCTGGTCTCCCACGTTCATGGCGACCATGTGGGGGATCGCCATATCCGCGACGTCAATCAGGGTAGCTGTGGTGGGCCGGAGGTTCCGGTGGTGGTGCTTCCTGAGTCCAATTCCGTGAACATCACCGCCGCCAAGAAGGCAAAGATCGTAACGGGTAGCGAAATGCCGGCGTTTTTCGCCAGCAAGCTCAAAAGCGTTGAGGGTAATCCAGAGGATTCACTGCTGGTGAGGTTCGGGGCTGAACGGGTGGTGGGCGGTGTGGCCATCACGACCGTGCCCGCCGTGCACAGTAACGGCCTGTCGCCGAGCTTTCTCACCGGCCCGCTGGCGGAATACCTGAAAGCGGCGGGCGTCGGCGCCAGTGTCGGACCGCCCACCGGCTACGTGCTCACGTTCACCAATGGCCTGGTGGTGTACCTGTCCGGCGATACCGGTATCACCGCTGAGCAGAAACTGGTTGTCAAAGACCACTACGGCGCCAGCCTTGTGGTTCTCAACATCGGTGACACCTACACCACGGGCCCGGAAGAGGCGGCCTACGTGGTAAATGACCTGATCACGCCAAACGCGGTGATCGCGTCCCACGCCAATGAGGCCGCCACACAGGATGGCATGGTCCGGGACGGAACGCGCACCAAACAGTTCATCAGCCTGTCCTCAATGCCCGTTCACGTTCCTCTTAGTGGCAAAACCATGAGCTTTGATGGTACTGCCCACTGCACCGACGGTTGTTGAAAGGAAGGCTGGCCGTAGCGGTCAGCCTTCCATTTCTGATGAGTATTGCCCCAGGGTGGCCAGGCTGTTCAACTTGGCACGTTTAACCATTGCGGCCTGGGCAGCTTCGCGGTTGGAGGAAATACCTGCCCAGGCTTTCTGGGCCGGCTCCTGCAGTGCCCGCCCGTAGGAAAAGCTGAGTGTCCAGGGCAGGGCCGGGCCACTGTTCATGGCGTTCAGGTTCAGGGTCGCTTCCGCCGGGGTCTGGCCACCGGACAGGAAGTTGATACCAGGCACCGCTGCCGGCACCACACGCCGGAACACTCCCAAGGTGTGTTTTGCCACGTCCTCTGGGCTTGCCTTCTGGCCATTGGCGTTGCCAGGCGTCACCATGCTGGGTTTGAGGATCATGGTCTCAAGCTCAACACGATGGCGTCGCAGGGCCTGAAATACCTCGTTGATAACGGCCTCGTTCACCTCCGCGCTTCGCTCGATGCTATGGTTGCCATCGATCAGCACTTCGGGTTCCACAATGGGCACCACGCCGCAGGACTGGCAGATGGCGGCATAGCGTGCCAAGACCTCGGCATTTGCCTCGATGGCAGCGCGACTGGGGTTGGTATCGGTGATGTGATATACGTTCCGCCACTTGGCAAACCGCGCACCGAGTTGTTTGTAGTCTTCAAGCCGTTGGGCTAGCCCATCCAGGCCCTCGGTAATCTCATCACCGGGTGCATTAATCATCGGGCCCTTGCCCTTATCCACCTTAATGCCGGGCACAATGCCCTGTTTTGCCGCCACAGAGGGCAGGCTGGCGCCATCGTCCGCGTGCTGTCGCAGGGTTTCCTCGAACAGGATCACACCACTGACGTACTCTCCCAGCCCCGGCGCAGCGAGAATCAGGTTGCGGTAGTGTCGTCGGTTCTCTTCGGTGGATTCCACACCAACCGCCTTGAACCGTTTGGCGATGGTTGGGTTGCTCTCGTCCGCCGCCAGAATGCCCTTACCTTCGCAGACCAGTTCACGGATGGTGCTTTCAAGCTGTTCCTGAGTGTTCATCCAAAACTCCCGTCGCTATGCCAGTGAACGTTTAAAACTCTGGTTTCAAACCCCGAGTGTTCAGTATAGATCTTCAGCAAGCAGATCACAGTTATCAACCGGTAACTCGCGGGAGATATAGTGATAAACAAAAACTATGACATTGGTACGAAAAAACAACCTGAACTAATAGTGAAAAATGGGAGTACATTGACTAGATTGGTAGCTGATTGGTTCAGTTTGTCAGTGCAACAACGATCAATGAAACAGTGAAATAGATGGTAGCAACCCACGGAGAGAGTGATATGAGCGGAAACGAAGGTAAATGCCCGGTTATGCACGGGGCCCGCACAAAGCTGCAGGACGAGGGTCCGGGTGTCAACGATTGGTGGCCGAACCAGCTGAACCTGGGTATTTTGCACCAGCACAACCCCAAGTCGAACCCGTTGGGGGAAGACTTCAACTACGCCGAAGAATTCAAGAAGCTTGACCTGCCTGCGGTCAAGAAAGACATCGAAGCCGTATTGAAAGATTCACAGGACTGGTGGCCCGCGGATTACGGCCATTACGGTCCGTTCATGATTCGCATGGCTTGGCACAGTGCCGGTACCTATCGAACCGGTGATGGCCGCGGTGGTGCCGGCACCGGCAACCAGCGTTTCGCGCCCATCAACAGCTGGCCTGACAATGGCAACCTGGACAAGGCCCGCCGCCTGCTATGGCCAGTCAAACAGAAGTATGGCAACAAGCTGTCCTGGGCCGACCTATTTATCCTGACTGGCAACGTGTCCCTTGAGTCCATGGGCTTCAAGACCTTTGGTTTTGCCGGTGGTCGTGAGGACATTTTCCAGCCCGAGGAAGACATTTACTGGGGTGCGGAAAGGGAATGGCTGGCCACCAGCGACAAGCCGAACAGCCGTTATTCCGGTGATCGCGATCTGGAAAACCCCCTGGCTGCGGTACAGATGGGTTTGATCTACGTGAATCCGGAAGGCCCGGATGGGAATCCGGACCCGCTGGCATCGGCTCGTGACATTCGCGAGACCTTTGCTCGCATGGCGATGAATGACTATGAAACAGCAGCCCTGACCGCTGGCGGTCACACCTTTGGTAAGACCCACGGGGCCGGTGATCCCGACAAAGTTGGTCCAGAACCGGAAGCAGCGCCGATCGAAGAGATGGGCCTGGGCTGGAAGAGCAGCCATGGCAGCGGCAAGGGCCGTGATGCTATCACCAGTGGTCTCGAGGGCGCCTGGACGCCCAGCCCCACCCAGTGGGACATGAGCTATTTTGACGTGCTGTTTGGCTACGAGTGGGAACTGACCAAGAGCCCGGCCGGCGCCCAGCAGTGGCGGCCGAAAGGATTGACCGAGAAAGACATGGCGCCTGATGCGGAAGATCCGTCCAAGCGCGTGGGAATCATGATGTCCACCGCCGATATGGCGATGAAGCAGGACCCGGAATACCGCAAGATCTGCGAGCACTTCCATAAGAACCCGGAAGAGTTTGCGGACGCCTTTGCTCGCGCCTGGTTCAAGCTGACGCACCGCGATATGGGCCCGAAAGCCCGCTATCTCGGCCCGGAAGTGCCGGCAGAAGACCTGATCTGGCAGGATCCGGTGCCAGCGGTCGATCACGAACTGATCAATGCCCAGGACATTGCTGACCTTAAGAGCAAGATCCTGGGAGCGGGCCTGTCGGTCTCCGAGCTGGTTTACACCGCATGGTCTGCCGCGTCGACGTTCCGTGGCTCCGATCTGCGCGGTGGGGCCAACGGCGCCCGCATCCGCCTGGCTCCCCAGAAAGACTGGGAAGTAAACGAGCCACAGCAACTGGCGAAGGTGCTACAGGCGCTTGAAGGCATCCAGAAGTCCTTTAACGATGCCCAGTCGGGCAACAAGAAGGTTTCCCTGGCTGACCTGATCGTGCTCGGCGGTAATGCCGCGGTTGAGAAGGCCGCCAAGGATGCAGGCCACAGCATCGACGTGCCGTTCTCACCGGGACGCACCGATGCAACCGATGACCAGACGGACGTTGAAGCCTTTGACTGGCTCAAGCCCGAAGCGGACGGCTTCCGCAACTATCGCCGCGCGGCGTTCACCGTTTCCGACGAGGAAATGTTGATCGACAAGGCGCAGTTGCTGAACCTGAGCGCACCGCAGATGACGGTACTGGTAGGTGGCTTGCGGGTACTGGGTGCCAATTACAAGCAATCGAAGCACGGTGTATTGACCAACTCGCCGGGCAAACTCACGAACGATTTCTTCGTGAACCTGACCGACCTTAACACCGAGTGGAAGCCAACATCGGCTGACGCGGACGTGTTTGAAGGGCGCGATCGCAAAACCGGCGACGTGAAGTGGACCGGTACGCGTGTGGACCTGATCTTCGGTTCCAACTCGCAGCTTCGCGCGGTGTCTGAGGTGTATGCCCAGGCAGACGCGAAGGAGAAGTTCGTCAAGGACTTCGTCACCGCCTGGAACAAGGTGATGAACGCGGATCGTTTCGATCTGTCGTGATTGAATGCCCGCACCAAAGTGCGGGCATTTCGATAGTAAAACGGCGTTTCAATGAAAGTTGAAACGCCGTTTTTTTATGCAAGTTCTGCTATTCAGAGCCCCTGGGCACCCCTGCGAAGCCAGTCATGCACAAACGCCAGCTTGTGGCGCGCGAAATCCGACAGAACAAAGGGGTACAGGTCAGACAGACCCATTGACCGGTTTACATGGTTCACGCCCATGGCGATGGACGCGGCGATATGGATCAAACGCTGGGCGTCTGGTTCTGAATAGGGATCCCAGTTCGGACCTGGCACTTCCGGAGAGGTTAAACCGGAGGCCACAAAGCTGTCGGTCAGGTCCGTCAGGTGTAACAGATGCGCCGCGGTTTCCGCCCAGTCTTCATGGGGATGGGCCGAGGCATAGCTGGTGAGGTAGAACTTTTTCCAGTCCTGCGGCGGGCCGTTCTCATAGTGGTGCTGAAGCGCGCCCGGGTAGCTGATGCGCTCGTCACCAAACATTGCGCGGAAGGCATCCAGGAAGTCCTCACGCAGGCTCAGACGCCACCAGAGCATGTGGGCAATCTCATGGCGCATGTGGCCAATCATCGTTCTGTAGGGCTCTTCCAGCGCCTCCCTGCGGGTGGTGCGCAGCACCGGGTCTGCTTCTGCGACACTGATGGTGACGACGCCTTGGGCGTGGCCCATTGGCACCGGAGTAGGGCCCTCGGCGAGCATATGGAACACCGGCCTTGCGCCGGGGTCTTCCGGGCGAAACCAGTGCCAGCGACCCAGATTATCGATCACCCAGCGTTTGGAGGCCTCGGTTTGGGCCCAGTTGGGGATGGCGTTGGCAATCGATGGGTCTGGTGCCAGCGCCGTCATTGCACAGGCGCGACAGAAAGCGCCTTGCTCCGGTGCGATCCAGTTGCAGCCAATCACGTCCCGGTTGGCGCAGAAGGGTGGCATCGGTAGAAATGCTCGCGCCTGGGGGTCGTAGGCCACCGGCGTACCGTCAGCCGTAGCAAGATTATCAAACCAGAGAGAGCCGGAACCGACGGGGTTGGCGAAAACGCGCATAAAGAAAGTCTTCCAGCGGAATGGACTTCGAGTATAGGAATTGACTGCGCCGGATGTCCAACGCTGCGTTGACGGGCTTGTCAGATATTTCACACGTGTAGTATATTTGATTCACATGTGAAGTAACTGGATGACTAATGGATAAACGGTTTTTCTATCTCCTGAACAAGGCCCGCCATCGAGTATACAAACACGCTGACCAGCGCAGCGAAGAAGCGCTGGGTATTTCGGTCACCCAGGTGGGGGCTCTGTTGCTGGTTGCGGGTGACGAGGGGTGTCTGCTGAAGGACCTGGCCCACAGCCTGCACCTGAACAGTTCCGCGCTGACGGGGCTGGCCGGGCGGATGGAGAACAAGGGCCTGTTGGAGAGACGCACCTGTGACAGGGATGGCCGTGCATCCCGCCTGTATCTCACCGATGTCGGGCGCGAGAAAATCGAGAGCGCCAAACCGCTGATCACGGAATTGAACAATCGTATGACCGAGGGTTTCAGTGACGAAGAAGTGACCGTCATCCTTAAGTTCCTCAATCATCTCGCCAACGATTTCTGACACCAGGGCAAGGTATTCGGCAAGTATCAGGAGAACTATCATGAGTGCCAGGGAGTCTTCATTACCCCCAACCAATAGAAAGGATGTGCCCGTCACAACACCGGGTGGTCATCGAATCCAGCTTCGGGTATTTCCTGCGGCTCAGTCCAGTTCGGTCGTCATCGTAGCTGGCGCTATGGGTGTGGGGCAGCATTGCTACGAGAAATTCGCACGCTATCTGAGCAGCCAGGGCTTTACCGCGATAACCTTCGATTATTTCGGTATGGGCGCCTCCCTGAACAGCCATCTTCGGGATTGCCCGGTCAAGGTGACGGAGTGGGGGAGTGAAGACTGCCGGGCGGTTATCGACTTCGCCCGTCAGCATTACCCGGGGCAGCGTCTTCAATGGATTGGGCACAGCGTCGGCGGCCAGTTGCTGGGTATGACGCCGAACGTAAACGATCTGGATCACGCGGTTACCGTCGCCTGTGGCAGCGGCTATTGGCGTGAGAATTCACCACCCACCAAACGCATTGCTTGGTTTTTGTGGTACTTCATGGCACCTGTCAGTGTGCGGATGTTTGGCTATTTTCCCGGAAAGCGCCTGAACATCGTGGGTGACTTACCGCCCAATGTGATACGCCAGTGGCGGCAATGGTGCCTCGACCCCGAATACGCGGTGGGGAAAGAAGGCCGGGCACTGCGCGAGCAGTTCGCTGCGGTAAAGGTACCCATTTCCGCCGTCGCCTTCTCTGATGACGAAATGATGTCCCGGCGGAATGTTGATTCACTGCACAGTTTCTACACTCACGCGGCTGTCACGATGCACCGAGTTCATCCGAAGGAGGTTGGCGAAAGTCGCATTGGCCATCTTGGGTGGTTCCGCGAGCAATATGAAACGTCGATCTGGCAAAACACGTTGCTGCCACTGCTTCGTTGATCGAGCAGAATGTTCACTATGGCGGGCGCTTCAGTGCGCCGATTTTCGCGCCCGCCAGAATCGAGCGATGGCCGGTTTAACGCTTACGCCATGAACCAGGATCGACAGGGCGACCACCACCAGGGTCAGGTGAATCAACTCCAGGGCAATGTTTTCCGGCAGCCCATGTTGGATGGCGTACATCAGATAGTAGAGAGAACCAATACCCCGCACACCGAACCAACCCGCGAGATTTCGCAACCGGATCGGCGCCTTGCTGCCGAGCAGGCCAAGGTGAACACTGATGGGGCGGGCGACGAAGAACAGAAAGGCGGCGAAACCAACCGCGCGCCAGCTCCATGAATCCCAGAACAGGGAACCGCCAATCAGCAGGACCAGAACGATTTCTGCCAGCCTCTCCAGATGTTCGTTGAATATCAGAGAGCTCTGATGCACATGGGCGATGGCCAGCGGCGCCTCGCCCGGATAGGTTTCTCCGGACGTTGCATCTGAATAGGACTGCTTAAGACCGGCCAGCTTCAGTTCGGTATGCCGCAATGCCACTGCCGCGCTGAATACCGCCAGAAATCCCCAGGCATTGACCAGCAGACTGATGCCATAGGCAAACGCAATCAGGCCCAGCCCAAGGAAACTTTCCAGAAACTCGGAGTGGGTGAACGTGGTGCGCAGTTTCTGAACCAGCCAGCCGACCAGACAGCCGGCCACAATACCGATGACGATTCCCGCGCCGCTGGCCCAGACAACATCAACCGCGAACCATCGCCACCCGACATCTCCCAGATCATGCAAACCTAACAGTCCGAGCCCCAGCATCACGAAAGGAAAGGCGCTGCCGTCGTTCATTCCTGCTTCACTGGTTAGCGCAAACCGCAGCCGGTCAGGATCATCGGCATGCCGAACCTGTACTTCGGTGGCAAGCACCGGATCGGTGGGCGCCACTACGGCACCAAGCAGTACGGCTGCGCCTAGGGGCAGGGCCAGCCAGAAGTATCCAAACAGCGCCACAATACCCACGGTCAGCGACATCGACACAACCGCCAGTCTCAGGGGGTTGCGCCACCGCCTGAAGGTCACCGGGGCGGGCATTTTAACGCCAGCGCAATACAGCGAAATCAACACGGCTATTTCGGTCAGTAGTTCCAGCAGTGCGGATTCTTCAAGTGGGTTGAAGTGGAACAGTCCAAAGCCCATCGGGCCGACAACAAAACCGACGAGCAGGTACACAATGGCTGACGTGGCAGGCCCGTTTTTGATGTAGGACGCCGTAAAGCCCACTAACAGAAGAAGGGCGCCCAGTAATAGAAACCAGGTAGCAGTGGTCATAGGTAACTCAGTAAGAGAGTGGTGAAGTAAAGGCCTCGCGGTAATCGAGATTCCTAACGATGCGCTCTTATCCGGAATTCTGCCAGCGGAAAGCCCCGAGTTTCCTATACGGTTCAGTAATTACCGATGCGGCCGCGGGTATCGGTGAATCGGGGGCTTGACCTAAACTAAGGTTTAGGTCTTATCGTCCATAACCACATCCACAATACAGCGAGGAGACCAATATCATGAGCCAGGACATTGAGGTGGGCGTTATCTATGGCAGCATCCGTGAGGCCCGGCTTAACAATCCTTATGGGGAGGTAACGGCATGAATACAGCAGTTAAGGAGGACTCTATTTCCCTGAACGGAGCACGTGTTCTGGTGTTGGGGCGTTCCGAGGCGGTCCTGGAAGCGGTGCTGGGTGAACTCACGGCCCTGGGTATCGATGCCCAGGGCACGGCTGAGCCTGAGAAGGCAACGGAGCGTTACGACGCCCGGAATTATGATCTCATCGCTCTTGGGCGGGGTCTTCTTGGTGAAGCCGGCCAGTCCCTCAAAGCACAGTTCCGGGAGCGCAACGCCGATGTGCGCTTCCTGGATACCTACGCCCCCTTTGCGGTCTATGAGATTGCCACGGCTCTGGAGTGCTCGTACCCACCGAATGTGGACCTGGAGCCTTACCTGGCACGCATCGGTCGTGAGGGGCCCGTGGCACCGACCCTGGAGACTCTCAAAGAACTCCATGAGCGCCATCCGGACGCCATCCCGTTCGAGGCCATTGATGTACTGCTGGAGCGCGGCGTGAATATCGCCCCGGATGCCGTAGAAGACAAGCTGGTCCATGGCAGGCGCGGTGGTTACTGCTTTGAGCACAATGGCCTGTTCAAAAGAGTGCTTGAGGCCATCGGTTTCCACGTGGAAGGCCTTTCCGCCCGCGTACGCTGGAATGCAGCACCCGGGACCGCCCCGCAGCCATACTCTCACATGGCGCTAAGGGTTGTTGTGGACAACGTGCCGTGGCTGGTGGACGTGGGTTTTGGAGGCTGCGTACTCACGACGCCGCTCCGCATGGACACGATAGAACCCCAGGCCACTTCCCACGAGACATTCCGGCTGATCCCGTTCGGGCCGGGAATGCTGCTACAGATGTGGATAGACGAGCAATGGAAGCCCGTCTACGAGTTGTCTGGAGAACCCCGTCTGGAAGGTGACTACGAGGTTGCCAACTGGTACACCGCTGAGCACCCGGATTCACACTTCCGGAGAAACCTGATGGTGGCTCGCACCACCACGGAGGCCCGCTACACACTGCTGAACGGCCGCTATACGGTCCGTTATTCCGATGGCCGTACTCACCGGGAGGTCCTGGAGGCAGATGGTATAGAACGGGTGCTGGCGGATACATTCCAACTGCCGGTGCAACCGGACTGGCGCCCAATGATTGAGCGTGCTGCCTTGCTGACCGAGCGCTAGCATGGCCCCTGCTGAATTCAGTCCCCCGAGAGGGCCTGATTCACCGCCTGCGCCGCATGGATCGCCGTTGTGTCATACAGCGGGACGGGGGTATCCGTCTGCTTGATCAGCAGGCCGATTTCCGTGCATCCCAGGATGACAGCTTGCGCACCTTGCTCGGCCAGTGAGTTGATGACGGCCAGATACGTTTCCCGGGAAGCCGCCTGGATCTCGCCCTGGCAGAGTTCTTCGTAGATGACCCGATGAACCTCCGCCCGCTGGGGAGCATCCGGTGTGACCACCTCAATGCCAGCCGCTTCCAGGCGCTCGCGGTAGAAGGCCTGCTTCATGGTAAACCGTGTACCCAAGAGCCCCACGCGCTGGATGTTGTCCTGTGTCAGCACCTTCGCTGTGGCATCGGCAATGTGAAGCAGGGGGATGTTGATAGCCTCTTCAATCTCCGGCGCTACTTTGTGCATGGTGTTGGTGCCGATCATCAGAAAATCCGCTCCCGCGTTCTCCAGGGAAAGCGCTGCGCCGGAAAGAATTCTGGCGGTTGCCGGCCAGTCTCCCTGGTGTTGAAGCGCTTCAATTTCCGCGAAGTCCACGCTATAGAGCACCAGCTTTGCGGAATGCAATCCGCCCAGACGTGATTTCACGCCCTCATTGATCAGCCGGTAATAGGTTTGAGTGGATTCCCAACTCATACCGCCAAGAAGGCCAATGGTTTTCATAAAACGCTCCCTGTTCTAACAATGGTAGACACGATGAGACTAACAAATACGTCCGTAGCTGTATTGGATAGTTGAACATCTCAGGTATTCGGGGCAATGTGGAACTTCCTGAACATACGCATAGGAGCGGTGCCGTGAGTAATGTATTGGAGTCTGCCGAACAACGTTGCGACGCTATCGAGGCACCCTGCAGTGCAATTCAAACCATACTGAGCCCTCGCATCACGGATCTGGGTGGTTTCTCCGTGCGCCGCCTGCTACCGACTGCAAAACGGAAAATGGTTGGCCCCTGGATCTTTTTTGATGAAATGGGGCCGGCGGATTTTCCGGCGGGGCAGGGCATCAATGTGCGCCCGCATCCGCACATTGGCATAGCAACCGTGACCTACCTGTTCGAGGGCGAGATTCTCCATCGGGATTCCATCGGCAGCCTCCAGCCCATCCGCCCCGGCGACATTAACCTGATGGTGGCCGGCCGTGGCATCACCCATTCTGAACGTGAACGCCCCAGCATCACAGTAGAGGATCACCGGCTGCATGGCCTGCAGCTCTGGCTGGCGCTGCCGGAAGACCATGAGGAGACAGAGCCAGCTTTCCATCATTATCCAACTGACGACATCCCGGCCATCACCATCCAGGATGTCCCGGTACGGGTTATGATCGGCAGCGCCTATGGTGTGGTTTCGCCGGTGCGACAATTCAGTGACACCCTATATCTGGAAGCCTCCATCAAGGCCGGGCAGACACTCGAGCTGCCCGATGCCCCCGAACGTGCTGTTTACGTGGCCCAGGGCGGCCTGACGGCTCATGGCTCCGAACTGCCAGCGCACAGTATGACTGTGTTTGCTCGTGAACCGGGTGTATCCGTCACCGCTACGGAAGACACCCGCATCGCGGTGATCGGCGGTGAACCGGTAGGCCGCCGGTTTATCGAATGGAACTTTGTATCGTCCCGGAAAGAACGAATCGAACAAGCCAAGGACGATTGGCGGGCAGGGCGGTTTGATAAGGTGGTTGGGGATGAGGCGGAATTTATTCCGTACTAGAGAACCGCAATTTTGTTCAATACCCGCTTCGGTGTTCGGGGCAAACTCCGCTCATAACCTGAACGGAGAATACCATCCATGAGCCTTTCCCTGATTCTGCCCATGTCCGCGTTTGCGTTGGCGGCGTCCATTTCCCCGGGGCCGGTCAACCTTGTTTGTCTGAGCAGTGGCACCCGCTATCCGGTTTCCCGGGGGCTGATCTTCGTAACCGGGGCAACCCTGGGCTTCATCGCACTGTTCGTTGCCGTGGGGCTGGGGCTCTATTCGCTGCTGACCGTGGTGCCGATGCTGGAGACGTTGTTGCGATGGGGCGGTGTCGCATTCCTGCTTTATCTGAGTATAAAGCTGGCCATGGACAGCGGTCAGTTACCGGAAACGGGTGTTGATAAGGCGCCGGGCTTCGGTACCGGGGCAATCATGCAGTGGCTGAACCCCAAAGCCTGGCTGGCCTCGGCGTCTGGCATCGGCGCCTATACCAGCGCCAACGATTTGAACCAGATCCTGCTGTTTGCGTCGCTCTACCTGCCGATTTGTTGGTTGTCCCTGGCGTGCTGGGTGTATGCGGGGGCTTTCCTGCGGCGATACGTGCAGCGGCCTGCGGTGCTGGTGACCATCAACCGGACTTTGGCTTTATTGCTTGCGATCAGTTGCCTGTATCTGGTGACTGGTTGAGGACTGTCGATACTGATTCGGCGTTGCCGCCATCAGCCGTTTGAACGTGCGCTGGAAATGAGGTTGGTCGGCGAAGCCTGCGTTCAGTGCCGCCTCGGCGATAGGGGTGCCGTTGGCGAGCTCAAGGCGCCCTAGCTGGATGCGGCGGTTGAGAAGATAGGCGTGGGGCGTAAGCCCGAAATATTGCCGGAACGCCCGGATCAGGTGGCCAGCGCTGTAACCGGAAATTTCACAGAGCGTATCCAGCGATACGTCTTCTGCAATGTGGTTGTCCAGATAGCGCGCCAACTCAGTCAGGGTATCCGGCGCCTTTGGTTGCTGAATCACCGGTTGCCGGGCCAACTCATGCATCAGGTCTGACAGGAACTCCACCACTTCGGTCTGCTTGTCGAGAAGGTCACGCTGAGCATCCAGAAGACACTCTGCCATGCGGCAGTAGCGCTCATACCAGGTGGGCTCCGAGAGGGTTGCAGTGGCAATGTCCTGCCAGTGTGGGGTGGGCAGCAGCCCGGCCCGAAACCGCAGATCTGTCAACCATCCGGTATCCACATACAGCATCAGGTAGGCCCAGGGCTGGTTATCGATGGGATTGCATGAATGAACCCACTCCGGGTTCATCAGTACCAGATCACCAGCGCGGACATGGAAAAGATCCTCCCGATACTGATAGGTGCTTTCGCCGCCGGTAATAGCGCCAATGGACCATTGCGTATGGCTGTGAGGGGCATAACAGACTTGGCGTCCGTCGCTGACCTTGCGTAATTCCACATGGGGCAGTCGGGCATCGCGCCAGAAAATGGGTTTACTCACGGTGGTGTTGGTCATGCCCGCCATCATATCCTCAGTGCGTTACGTGCCCCTGGGCGCAAACATAATGATGGCCATGCCCGTTAAAGCCACAGCCGTGCCCACCAGATCCCAGACCGTTGGCCGAACGCCATCCACGGCCCATAACCAAAGTATCGCCATAAAGATATAAACACCACCATAGGCTGCGTACACCCGGCCAGCGGCCGTCGGGTGCAGCGATAACAACCAGGCGAACGCGGCCAGGCTCAGGGCGCCGGGGATCAGCAGCCAGATGGTCTTGCCTCCCCGCAGCCACAGATAGGGCAGGTAGCAGCCGACGATCTCGGCCAGGGCGGTCACTAAAAAGAGGCCGACGGTTTTCAATTCTGGCATCACGCTGCTGTTTCCCGTTCAGTATCAGTCGGCGGCTTTCTCCGCGTTCATTTAGCCATGCTTCCGCTTGTACAGCCTGAGTATACCTCGAACCGTTACATCCAGCTGGCTGCCGGATGTGTAATCGCCCCGTACCACGTAGTTGGCCCGCTCTTCGGAGATAAGCTTTTCGATCTTATTCTGGGTATTGCCGTCGCCCCATTTGTCACCGTCGAACACCGCAAGACTGCACCCGCCCTGCGCCTTCACCATTTTCATTGCCGGGATATCGGTGTCACCGTCGCCGAAATAGATCATGTGGTCGAAGGGCACGGGGCGTTCACCGGGTTCAATGTATTCGTTAATGGTGACGTTGTCCCAGCTGTTCTCGATGCCCTTGTTGATGCGGAAAAGGTACTGGGTTTTAGTGGTGTAGTCGATGGCCACGGCGGGCCACTTGGCATGCCCTGTGGCTTCATCATAGTGATAACGGCACCCGAAAATTTTCTTGAAATGCTTTGCCACCGGCGTGCCGCGAATCATCTCCTCCAGCCCGCTGGAGACAATGTAATGGCTCAGGGCAATACCCTGGTCGCTGGCGAAGCGGTTGATGGCGTCAAACCAGTCCACGACCCCGGGGAACAGGGGGATGGACTTTCCGTAGGCCTGTAGTCTCTCCGGTTTCAGCTCATCCTGCTTGCCCTCATCGCGGGCGCGCTTGGCCAGTTCGCCGAGGTAGGTGAGTATCTCATCGCCGTCCCGCTCACGGTTCTTGCGATTCACTTCCGGCCAGAAGTCGGAATGCTCGTTCAAACCCAAGGCCGGCATCAGGCCGTGTTCGGCGCAGTTGCCTTTGGCAAGGGTGCCGTCGAAGTCATAGATCAGAGCGCATTGCATTGTCTTTGTGCCTTCTTTCCATGGATGACATCAGCGTAGCCGGTTATTACAAACGACGCCCGGCCAGGCGATTTTTCTGGGCGCGGACGGCCTCAGTCAGAAAATCCATCAGCGCATGAATCCTCACCACGCCTCGCAGGTCCGGATGCATCAGAAACCACAGGCCGTATTCCAACTCTGGGATGGGGTCGGTGAGTTGAACGATGTCCGGGTCCTCGTCCGCGAGATAGCAGGGCATCACGGCCAGCCCCATGCGGGAGCGAATGGCGCTGAGGATGCTCACCAGGGTATCCACACGGTAAACACAGGCCTGCTTCAGCGCGTGGTTATCCATCCACTGGTCCACGGAGGAATCCTGAAGCCTCGGCCCGGCGCCAATCCAGGGCTCACTGGCAAGGGCCTCTATGGAGGTTCCCGGCGTCAGGCCGAGGTCTTTGTGAGCATAGACAGCCTGGCCGAGGGTGGTCAGTGGCCGGCCAATCAGGTTTTCCGGTGGACGGTTGGAGGGACGTATAGCCACGTCCGCCTCCCGACGTGTGAGATTGAACAACTGGTTGGACACCGCAACATCCAACACAATGCCTGGGTATTTGTGCCGGAACTGCGTGAACAACGGTGCCAGCACACCCATCAGCAGAGAGTCCGTTGTGGTGGTCCAGATTTCGCCACTGGGCTCCAGGTCACGGCCGGCCACCTTGCGCTCGGCGGCCAGGGCGGCCTCGTCCATGACCTTTGCCGTGTCTGCGAGTTCTTCCCCTGCCAGAGTTGGCCGATAACCTGTGCGGCCTCTCTCAAAGAGAATCACCCCAAGGCGCTGCTCAACATCGCCCAGCCGCCGGAACACCGTAGCGTGGCTCACGCCCAACGCCCGCGACGCGCCAGAGAGCGAGCCAGAAGTAGCAATGGCGAGCACCAGTTCAAAGTCATTCCACGCCAGATTGCTCCGTGTTCTCGCGGAGGCGGCGGGCGATTTTTTGGGTTGTTTATCTGTTCGTTTTTGCAAAGTCTGTTCTCGGTTCTAGGGAATAGTTTGCAGTTTAGAACAAGTTTAGCATGTACCTGAACTCATACGACAACCAGTGCGATCCGCCACAAGGTGCGGCGCCAGGGAGGATAGAGACATGTTGATCTCAGCAGAAAAGACCTACCTTAGCGGTGGCAATTCGCTGGCTTTCCGCGAGCCGGCAGACGGTAATGCAAAAGAGTTGCACCGGAGCAGCATACCGCTCAGATATCGCGATGGGATGGGAGGCGTCAATCTTGAGCAAGTGAAGCGGGATCAGCGCAGGGCGCGTCGAGACCTCATGCGGGCGATGATCCGGGGCCTGAACCGGCTGCTACGTCTGCACTAGAAGAACGCTCCGGCTGCGGCACGCCAACCGGTGCTGATCGTTCAGTGTTGCTATAGTCATATAACAGGCACTGATGTCGGAGCGCGAAATGACCCAGAATATGGAATTGATCGAGCGGATTGAGCGTATGCGCGATCTCAATCCGCTGGATGCCGCTGAAGAGCTGATGCAGTCACCCGTGGACGATATTCAGTTCATCCTTTCGCGATTGCCTGCGGAACAGGCACAGATCATCGCTTCACATCTGGGGGATCTGTCCGCACCGGAAGAAGCGGCGACCCGCGCAGTGCTTTCCGGCATGGAAGAAACCGTCGGCGAACTGATGACGCCGGTAACAGCAACGTTACCGGACAGCTACACCGTGGCGGAGGCGCTGACCTTCATGGTGAAAAGCGCCGATGTTTCGGAGATTAGCTACATTTTCGTGACGGATAATGACTGCCTGGTGGGTGTGGTCGGCATGCGGGACCTGATTCTGGCCAAACCCTCTGAGGCGCTGGCTACCATTATGGTGCGAGAGCCGTTTGCGTTCCAGGAAGGCACGCTGGTGAAGGATGCAGTCAGTGAAGTGCTCTACCGACACTACCGCATGTACCCGGTGGTGGACGAGCAGCAGCACGTAGTGGGCGAGGTGCGGGGTTGGAAGCTCTACGAACGCATCGCATCGGAACTCAGCGCCCAGGCCGGTTCCCAATACGGTGTGGCAAAGGAAGAACAGATCAACACACCGGTGCTGGCGGCGTTTCGCATGCGCCACCCCTGGCTGCAGGTGAATCTGATTACCGCGTTCGCTGCTGCCTTCGTAGTCGGCATGTTCGAGAGCACTATCGCTCAGATTGTTGCCTTGGCCGCCTTCCTGCCGGTTCTTGCCGGGCAGAGCGGCAACACCGGTTGTCAGGCGCTGGCCATTACCCTGAGGGGCATCACCCTGGGGCAGATCAATGACTATCCGATCCGGCGATTGCTGCGCAAGGAAGTTCTACTGGGCGCACTCAATGGCGCTGCCGTCGGCGTCATTGCCGGTATTGCGATGTTTGCTTATGCCTTGTCCACCGATTCCGCTAACCCGGCCATGCTCGGCCTCGTTATCTTCATCGCCATGGTCGGCGCCTGCATGGGCAGCGGTATCTTCGGGGTGGCGGTGCCGTTGGTGCTCAAACGGTTCGGCGCCGACCCAGCCACTGCGAGCAGCATCTTTTTGACAACGTTCACCGACATTATCGGTATGGGCTTGATGCTGTTCCTTGCAACCTCGTTGGTGCTGTAACCACGTTGTCTTAGGACAGGCTCACTTTTCATCACTGTGCGGGTTCTTTGAAGAGTTCCTTTCAAGCGAGAAAAGCACGCCAGTTTCACGTTTACGGATGCCGTATTTCTTGAACTAGCGCAGCTGACTGTCCTTGCTGCCACGGCGATTGATACCACCATGAGACGTTTCGTGTTTTTCAAGACTAGACTGACACGCAACGCAAAGTTGAACCCCGGGAATCGCTTTGCGGCGCGCTTCCGGAATCGCACTGTCACACTCCTCGCAATGGGTGGCACTCTCGCCGCTCGCCAACTGGCTGCGTGCGCGCTGCACCTCGTCTTCTACGCTCGCGTCGATCTGATCCTGAACGGCGCCATCCCGGGACCAACCACCTGCCATAGCGCTCTCCCATCTTTGCAAAAGTCGTGTAAAACTGCGTCTGACCCGTTTCGTACGGTGCGCTAGTCTGGAAAACTGCTCGTACTCTCAATGACTTTGAATCACTGTCAATCATTTTCCAGCTTCTGCGCGGCTGCCCGCTATCGTCATAATCGCCGTGCAAGCTACATTCTGTTATTAAAAAAGAAAGGTGCCTTTGTGTCCACCAGCGTCCAGATAAGCGACATTAACCTTACCTACCCAACTGAGTCAGGCACCGTCGCGGTGCTCAACAACGCTTCACTCACGATCCCGCCCGGCGACACACTGGCGATTACCGGCCCCTCCGGAAGCGGGAAAACCTCGCTGCTTCTGTTGCTATCCGGGCTCCAGCGCCCGACCAGTGGAGAGATCCTCGTAGGCAACCAGCGCCTGGGCGAGATGGATGCCAACGCATTGGCCGACTGGCGAAGCGAACACCTGGGCATCATCTTTCAGTCCTTTCATTTGTTGCCGGGCCTGACGGCACTTGGGAACGTCAGTCTGCCGCTGGAAATCGCCGGGCAGTTGGATGCCCGCAAGCAGGCCCTTTCGATGCTGGAGGCGGTCGGCCTTACCCACCGGCTGCAGCATTATCCAGGACAGCTTTCCGGGGGTGAGCAACAGCGTGTCGCGATCGCAAGGGCACTGGTGCACCAGCCAAGTCTGCTGCTGGGCGATGAGCCCACCGGCAACCTGGACCATGCCACTGGAGAAAAAGTACTCTCGCTGCTGTTCGACCTCCACAAGGAAAGCAAATCCACCCTGGTGCTGGTGACCCACGACGAACGTGTCGCGGAGCGCTGCCAGCACCGGGTCCGGATGGATGGTGGGCGCCTTTATGAAGCGTAACGCCCAGACAACGCCGCTGTGGATGGTCAAATTCGCGATCACCGATCTGCGATCGCGCATCTCTGCGCTCAAGGTCTTTCTCGCCTGCCTTATCCTCGGCGTTACCCTGGTGGCCGCTACGGCCAGCCTCTACCGGGTGATCGAGCAGAGCCTGCTGGCGGATACCCGCATGTTATTGGGTGGCGATGTGGAGCTCGATGCCAGTGAGCCGTTACCAAGTGACGTGATCGATTGGGTAGGGCGCACCGGGACTCTTTCGCTGGTTCGGGAGTTCGACACGATTGTCAGTGGCGAAAGCGGTGACGGCTTCTTTCGCGCCGAGATCCTGATTCCGGATGCGGCCTATCCGCTCTACGGTGAGTTGCAGCTAACGCCGGACCAGTCGCGTACTGAGCTAACCGCTCGCAAGGATGGCCGATGGGGCGCGGTCATCGACCCCTTGCTGGCCGAACGCCTGGGCCAGACCATCGGGGACCAGATCGAAATCGGCGCGGCCAACTTTCGCATCAGCGGCCTGATCCAGAAACAGCCGGACCGTCGCCTGAATGCCAACTGGCGTGGCCTGCCCATCATGATTTCCGAACAGGCGGTCGAGGCGACGGAACTGATCCGGCCAGGCAGCCGCGTGGACTACGAATACCGGGTGAAGACCGACCGGAATCTGGATACGTGGCTGGCGGACTTCGAACAGGCATTCCCGGAACCAAGCTGGGACACCACTACCTTCGCCGAGCGCAGCCAACGCATCGCCGAACGGCTGGACCAGATTGCCACAGCGCTCATCCTGATTGCCTTCACCACGCTGTTTATTGGCGGCCTCGGTGTCGCCAACAGCATACACGCCTACCTGGATGAAAAACTGGGCACCATCGCCACCCTGCAGACGCTGGGCCTGCGCCGAAAACCCTTGGTGGCCATTTACCTGTTGCAGATCGGACTGCTGGGCAGCCTGGCTGGCCTGATCGGTGGCGGAATCGGATTGGGGTTTTCCGCGGTGGCGATATCCCTCGCGGGCGACGCCTACGCGCTGTCCGGGCCCAAAGGGGCAGGGGGCTGGTTATCCCTGTGGTTTGTTCCCTTGCTGCTGAGTTGGCTGTTTGCGGTGCTCACCGCCTACGTGTTCGCGCTGCCGGCCCTGGCCAGGGCCCTGGCTGCGTCACCGGCTGGGCTGTTCCGGGGGCAGGTACAGGCCGCCCGTAACGAACCCCGCACATGGCGGATCGCGAGCTACGTGCTGCTGGCGATCTATATCAGCGCCACCTTGTTCTGGTTGCCGTCGCCGCAACTGGGATTCCTGTTCCTGCTGGCGGTGGTCGTACTCTGGGCCTTGCTGGAGGGCATCATCAAAGGGCTGCGGCGAGGAGCCAAAGCGCTGGAAAACAGCGGCTTTGCTGACCGCAAGTTCGCCCGGCGGCTGGCGCTCGCCAACCTCCACCGGCCGGATTCGCCACTGCGGGCAACGTTGTTGTCGCTCGGCACCGCGTTGACCCTGGTGGTGGCTTGCACCCTGATGGTCACCACCCTTCTGAGAGCACTGGAAACCACGATCCCGGCGGAATCCCCCGCGCTGATCCTCTATGAAGTGTTCCCGGACCAGATGGAACCGCTCACGTCAGGCCTTGAATCGCTGGACCCGTCCAGCAGGACGGAGCTTCTGCCACTGGTTCGCGCCCGAATGGCCGCCATCAATAAAGAGCCCATCGCAGACGCGCTCGCTGACGACCCCCGAGCCAGGCGCGAAGCCATGGGTGACGAATACAAGCTCACCTACCTGGCGGGAAATCCGGAAGGCCTTGAGCTGGTAAAAGGCAATTGGTGGAGCACTCCGGCCCCGGAAGGGGAGCCGGCCTACATGGCGATGGAAGACCGTGAAGCCAACGCACTCGGGCTAACGGTGGGCGACCGGATTGAGTTCACGGCCCAGGACCAGCCGATTGTCGTCGAAATCCGGGCCATCTACCGCCAGAAAGGCTTACAGACCCGGTTCTGGTTTGAAGGTGTTCTGCAGCAAGGCGCCCTGGATGGATTGATCAGCCTGTACGTCGGCGCGGTCTACCAGAGCGACCCCGCCGCCAAGGAATCGCAGCAATGGCTGGCCGGCAACATCCCCAACGTGATCACACTGCGCACGGCGGACTGGCTTGAAACGGCGGGAGACCTGCTTAACAAGGCAGCCGCTGGCCTTGCGGCGGTTGCGTCCGTCAGCCTGCTGGCAAGCCTGTTGGTGTTGTCCAGCGTGGTCAGCGTCAGCCGCAGGCGCCAACTCTACGAGGCCAACCTGCTGCATTGTCTCGGTGCCAGGCACCAGGCCATCCGGAACTCCATGCTGCTGGAAACCGGCTTGCTGACCTTTCTCGCAACGGTGTTTGCCACGGCGCTGGGTTCGCTGATCGCGCTGCCGGTGGCAGACCTGGCGCTCAAACTGCCAGCGGGAGATCTGTGGTGGATCGGCGCACTGGTGGCCGGCGTCGTCAGCGCGCTGGCGTTGCTGGGTGGCTTGCTGCCGACGTTGAGGGCTATGCGGCTGAATCCAGCGGTTCTGTTACGGGATGGGTAATTGACCGGTTACATCGCCCTCGCGAACAACCCAAAGGGCAGGGCCTTCAACACGTAACTGAGCGGTGTCCAGGGCCACCAGGGCACATAGGCGCGGCGTTTTTCAGACTCGATGGCTTTCACCAGAGCTTTCACGCCGGTTTCCAGATCCACCCGGAAGGGAGCGTTCTTGGTATCGCGGTTGATGTCGGTGAGGATGTAGCCCGGCATAATGTTGCTGACGTTGATGGGCTTGCCCTTGGTGTCCAGTTGCAGGCCTTCAGCCAGTGACGCTACGGCGGCCTTGGTGGCTGCGTAGACGTTGATAGGGCCACGGAAGCCGCGAACACCGCTGACTGACGACATCAGTACCAGATGCCCACTGTTCTGTTCCCGGAAAATCTCCATCGCCGCCTCGCTCTGGGCAATGGCGGCGATGAAGTTGGTTTCCGCCGTCTGCCGGTTGGCGGCAAAGTGCCCGCGCCCAATCGGCTGTGAGCTGCCAATACCGGCATTCACCACCACGCGGTCGAGACTACCCAGCTCATCCCGGAATCCCCGAAACACCTCGAACACCTGCTCGTAGTCGCACACATTCAGGCCTCGGACCAGCACCCGAATATCGGGGTAGGCCTGCTGTAATTCCCGCTGTAATGCCTCCAGCTTATCCGCCCGCCGCGCACAGAGCGCAAGATTGCAGCCCTTGGCGGCCCATTCGCGGGCCATGCCTTCACCGAGGCCGGTGCTGGCACCGGTAATCAGAATGTTCTTTCTCATTGGTTTTGCCTTGGCTGGTTCGAGTTGTTTGAATCAGCCTAGCATGATTGGGTGAGTTTGGAATTGGGTGACGCGCCTTAATCTACGGTCCTCGTTAGCCCTGACTCATGCAGCGCCTTGCCAATCGCCTGATAGGCCCTTTCCGCTTGCGACAGTGCTGCATAATCGCGTGCGCAAACCGCGACGATAACCGCTTCATCGGGTGCCTGGGGGTTGAGCAGGCCGATATCGCAGGAGCGCGCCACCTGGGTGCCGGTTTTATGGGCGAAGTGGGTGCCCGCTGGCAAGCCCCCTGCAATCCGGTGATCACCCGTGGTTATTTCGGATAGATACCCCAGCAATTGGTCCGTGTGGGCGTCATTCAACAGTTCGCCCCTGACCAGTTGCTCCAGCAATGCCCCGAAGGCTTCGAGATTGCCTGAGTTGATTCCCCGCTGGTAATAGCGCTCAAAGGCTTCACGCACGCCTTTGGCATCCGCCTCTCTTGCAGTAATGTTGAGTTTTTCCAGCAACATATCGTACCGCGCCTGGTAGGTGCGGGCGGTTTTCAGATCGATGAAATCACGATTGGTCAGCACCGAAACACTGGGGTGAACTTCCCTGTATGCGTCGTAGCGCACCTGGAGGATCGTGGTAATCGGCCCCAGCCCTTCGGGAACCAGCCGTGCCACATCCTCTCCGAATGATTTCTCGCCAAGAAAACGTATCAACATGTCGGTTGCTGTGCTGTCACTGTCGACAATAGAGCGTCTGTTGAGCTCTTCCAGGCTGTAACGGGCACCGGGGTCCACCCAGAGCAGATCTCCAGTGCCATCCACATAATCTGCAGCCCGGAGAGTGAGTTTCTGCTCCAGATCCAGGCCTTCGTTCTCGGCACGTTGCATCAATACGATGGCTAGCGGAATTTTGACGGTAGAGGCCAGATACCAGTCCTGGTCGATGTTATGAGAAACCTTCTGACCCGTACCCAGATGACGGATGTAGACCCCGAGATCGCCAGAGAAGGTTCGGTCAATGCGTTCGATTTCTTTCTGCAGAGTCGGGGACCAGTCATCGGCCTGGGCCACAGAACCCAGGCTGAGAACGAAGAGGGCCAACAGTGCCGCACCGGCCTGCGAGAAGATAGGTTGCAGATTCATGGGGCTCCTGTTTGCGCCGGGTTACAAATGCTAAGGGTTCCAATGCTGCGTGCACAGTCCGACGGCTGTCAACGAACCGCCAGTTACGATCCGGTAGCCTTCAAGCGATCTTCATCTATTACCGCTAAACCTGATATGCGAAGGTTGCGTTTATACGGAAAGAACCCAACTGCGGCGCAGGGAGTATCCGAAATGGCGAGCAAAGGCGAACGTATTGACGGTCTGGATGCCCTTCGGGGCTTTGCCATCTTCGGTATCCTGCTGATTAATATTCAGGTGTTCTCGGGCTGGGGGTTCGTCTCCGCTGACACAAGGCAAGCGTTAACCTGGTCGGAATGGGACGAACCCATCGCCACCTGGCTGGACATCCTGGTGCGGGCCAAGTTCTATAGCCTGTTCTCCCTGCTGTTTGGTTACAGCTTCATGATGCTGGCCCAGCGGGTACAGCAAAGCCCCGTCCGCTATCACTTGCGGCGAATGCTGGGGCTGCTGGTTATTGGCACCGCCCATTCTCTGTTCCTATCCCCGTGGGACATCCTCATGCTGTACGGGGTAATGGGGCTTTTCCTGGGGGCCTTCCTGAACGTTCGCGCTCCAACGCTGGCTGCCTGCGGCGTTGCCCTGTTGGTATTCACCGGTGTGGCACTCTGGTTCGCGCCCCAGTTGGGGTTGGCGGATCTCGGAAGCGGCCTTTCACTGCGCCTGCTGCAGGACAATGTGCCGGCCCTGAGTGGGGGGAGTTACCCGGAGGTGGTGGAAGCTAATGCCTACCTCAGCGTCAGCGTGTTTCTGGATCGGATTGAACACCTGCGCCCCCTACGGGTGATGGCGATGTTTCTATTTGGCGCCGCTGCTGCCCGCCTGCACCTGGCGGAGCGCAATTCGGGCCATGTCCGGCTATTGATTGTGGTGGCACTGGTTGGCCTGGTGGTCGGCACCGCCCTGGCCATGGCCGAGGTCAAACTGGGTGAAGAGAGCCTGGCCCACAGGGTTGTAAGTTTGCTGGGCGGTGTAGGCGCTCCACCGTTGCTTGCCATGGGCTATGGTGCCGTTCTGCTGCTTTGGTGGCGGGGCAGGGGACGCTTGACCGGGGCGGTTCGCTCGGCCCTTGCGCCAACCGGTCGTATGGCACTCACCAACTACATTCTGCAGTCCGCCGTCTGCATCTGCGTGTTCTATGGCATGTGGGGCGACCGCTTCGCCTCACTCTCGCTCGCAGCGCTGATGCTGTATTCAACGGTATTTTTCATCGCCCAGATGATCTTCAGCGCCGTCTGGCTGCGGCTGTTCACCCAAGGGCCCCTGGAATGGCTCTGGCGCTGGCAGATGAAGCGCAAGCGGCCGAGGTTGCTCCGAGCAGAGGCATAGAAATAGAAATAGAAATCAAGCCTCGTCCTTCAACGCCAGGCTGACCAGCTTGTGAACCACGGGCGACACCAGCATGATGGTGGGAAAGGCGACGACAAACGCAAAAAGCCAGGCATTCAGCCAGATTGAAACGATATTGCTGGTCCACCCCACGTTAAAAACGCTGATCACCAGCGACATGATGCAGGACATCAACAGTGACATGAAAAACGAAAATACGATTCTGTGATATTTGCGGTCAATCATTCTTTATCTCTTCAATACATTGGTAGAGTCCGGCAAGGGTTCCCCAGGGCAGTTCAGACTCTTTATCGTTTTTTCCTTCAGCCAGATCGTCTCACCCTGATATGGATGTTTTCTCCAGTCTTCTGTCACCTCAATACAAAAGCCGGGCAAATCAGGCAGGCGCTTGATAAAGGTTTTTGGATAACCTTCGGGCTTTTCACCAATGATGGCAGAATCCGAGTTCTTCAGATCGACGGCTGGTTGTTGCGATGCACAACCAATAAGGCCTATGCCCAAAAGTATGGTGAAAATGCACTTCATAGCGTGGACCCATTCAGGCCTTTCACATAAACATGAGTCGTCTTTGTATGCTCGAAACCGATAGACGGGTAAAACCCATGGGACTCCGAACGACTCACATTGGATCGTACCACAACCCGTGACAGCCCTTTGGCGCGGGACCAGTCTTCAACAGCCTGAACGAGCAAGCGCCCAACACCCGCCCGTCGAACATTGGCGCTCACAACCAGCCCAGTGATCTCAGAGGTAAACAGCTCACGGATAGAAATACGCCTCTCGGCGACCGCCCACCCAACCACTGCGGCATCTGAAATAGCTACCCATATCTGATGGCTCGGGGATTCCAGTAATGCCATGAGCCATTCCCGAGCCTGGGATTCGTTGACGGAGTAACCCCATTCCAGGATCAGGCCGCGTATCTCTGATAGGTGCTCAGTTCTTCCTTCTGTGATCGAGACTTCTACATTCATTCAGTATGCCTACGGAGTGATGAATCTAATCCATATCGGGATTCGCGCATTCCAAGGTCGCTTCGACCTGCAGGTCGGGCCAAGGATCGGAAATGTCGGTGGCTCCGCAGCGCGGAGGTACAAGAGAAGCAGGGTCACTGGGAGACAGGCTCGCAGACCATTCTCCTTGCGGGTGGCCATTAAAGGCGTCAGTGCGTTGCCCCGGTTCCAGCGTGACCGGGCCGACTGCCGGGTTGTTCGTACGTAGCTGGATGGTGTGGCCCGTTGTGTTACGCACATTGACAACCCGCACGTTGTCGCTGGCATATCGACGCTCTCTCCAGCCAAATTCCTCATCAAGATCGAGCGGTAGCCATCCCGGATTTGCACCGGTGCACACAAACGGAAACTCATAGACCGGGGTGGATGGCGGGGTGAGTTGCACCATTTCTGTGGTTCCCGCCATGGTGTAGTTTTCGCCTTCAAAACTGACCTGGCCGTTGAAAATAGTGGTGGCGGTGGGCATAACGGTCCGCGAGCCGGCTAATTCCTCGTTCTCGTTGTTCACCGGTGGGGTAAGCGTGAGCGTATCTGCGGTAACGGCCAGTTCGAACGGCGGGTAGCATCCATTATGGTTCGGGCAGGACTGCGCAATGCCGGTCGGAAACGAGGAAGGACAGCAAAACCCATCAATGCAACTGCCATCCGTAGGGCATTCAGCCGTGCTGCTGCAGCTAGCGTCGGACGTGTAATCCTCGCCCAGAACAACGCAATGAGATCGATCACGCGGGATATTGCCGACATCCCAGCTGACGGTTACTTCATCGCCCGGGCAGAACAGCTTGGGCTCAACTTTTAGATGGGCAGGATCGCCGGGTAGACCGCCGGTTTTCACAGCACAGGCGCTTAGGAGAAGCAGGGCAGGCAGACAAATCTTGAGTAGTTGGGCAGACATTGTTTTCTTCCTTAATCATTACCAATCGTGATTATTCCCAGTACGAATGGTGCTGCACTTCTTGCTCCTATATTGGGGCGCAGCTAACCCTTCACCACTTTGAGTGTAGACGTGATTTTCTATCCTGAGGCCAGCGTGGCTATTTGCCAGTCCGGAGTCACCTCAATACCGGCTTTGGTTATACCTGCGTTTCATCTGGAATCAGTGCTAACAGGTCGGTAACGCCAACATCCACGCCCATCTGCGACAGCAACGTTGAAACTTGCCCGCGGTGGTGGGTTTGATGGTTGAAGAAATGAAGAACCAGGATTGAATACCGCTTACTGGCAGGAATACCTTTCATGTTGTGGTAGGTGAGAACAAAATCCAGGTCCTCTTCTGAAAGCAGGGATGTCCATTCGATTATCTGGCGATCCAGCCAGATCCGGTGTTCCTTCAAGCCGTCCAGGTCGTCAAAGACAATCTGATCCAGGCTCTTAGGGTTTTCAAGATCAACGACAGCCTGAAATGAGTCCAGGCAGGATGGGTGGGTCACAAACCGTTTGAGCCAGACGGTGTCAGCCACAACGATGTGATTGAGCGTTCCCAGAATGGAGCCGAAGAAGGCCCCACGGTCCTTGGTTAGCTCCGAGGCGGAGAGGCGACCGGCCGCTTCGTAGACCTTTGCGTTCATCCACTGATTGTAAGCGGCCAATAATTGGAAATGTTCTTTCAGACCCATCGGGGCTTCTCCCTGGTGGAGGGTGTCACTTCAAGTACACTGCTCTCATTCTACGCACGCACACCGAGCCTCACAGCGAAAGAAAGCGCTCGAGGCGTACCCGCTCGTCCTGCAACGCTGGATTGAACGCGGTGTCGTCTGGGGCATGTCCGCGCACATACCCTGGCTCCAGCTCCAATTGCCCATCACGTACGGAGGCATTAGCCCAGCCTATGACATGACCGCGCCACAGCATAGGTAGTGCATAGTAACCACGCACCCGTTTTGGCGCCGGAGTGTAGGCCTCAAAACGGTAGGCCCAGCCCCAGAAACGCTCAAAGCGATCGCGGTCCCAAACTAAAGGATCGAAGGGCGCCAGTAGGCGCAGGCGGTCATCCAGCACATTGTCACTCGCAAAGCGGCGGCTGCCAGGATTCTCGCCGATGGGCCAAAACCAGCGACAGCCATCGACTGTCGCCTGGGGCAGGCGAGCCTTTGCACGCGCGAGAGCTTCACGTCGACGCTCGCGCCACTGCGGGACTGCTGAAGAACTCACGCTCGTTACCAGGCGGCTGAGCGTAGCCGCAGGCAGCGGGGCATACTTTGCGACTGCGACGTCGACCAATGCGTCCAGTGTGGTATCCGGGTTCACCGCGTCGTGCTCATCAGCGAGCGGCGGCGCATACAGGCGTACCCCGGCTTCGCGCTTTGCCACACGCAGCAGCCCACGATAATGCATGCCGTCCAAGAGCTGCGTACTGGCACGGCTATTACCGCCGAACCAATTCTTGGTGGTGCCATGCTCGAAGGCTGAGTCCACCTCGCGCGGGTGAACGACACCACGGCTATGCACAAATTCCTGCACCGCCTGCGCCTGTTCCCAGCGTGAGCGTGGCCACTCGGTGCGCGCCGTGCGCGGGTGCATAAGGCGCTGCGTGGTGCGGGGCAGAACCCCGTAGTTGATAAAGAAATCTTCCTCGACCGCCAGGCGCGGGTAGCGAGCCTCCAGGTCACCCGCCTGGTAGTCGATAACACGATGGCGGAGCGTCAAATCCTGCGCCCGTGCCGGCGCTCGTATTGGGTCGAGCTGGACAAAACCCAGTTTATTGATCGCACGTGACAAAGTGGTCGGCTTGAAGAGACTGCGCGAGATGGCGTAGCGGCGCAAATGATCCATGGTGAGGGGAGCGGTCATAGTAATCAGTTGCCTTACTTGTCCGGCTGAATCGAGATGTGCCGGTCCGGCGGCGGCAGTTTGGGTAGCATGGCTTCCGCATCAACCGTGTGGGTAGCGAAAAAAGCTTCCGCCGCTTCAATCAGAGCCGCCTCGGTTTTGAGGATACCAAGATAGACCGGCCATTCGGCGTCGATCAGTTCCGTGCTGTAAAAGTTCGGATCGACTTCCACCAACTTTGCAAGAAACCGGAACTCCATTTCGTTCATGACGGCGTAATCGCAGCGTTTGTTCAGAAACATGCCCAGCATCTGTTGGGCATTGTAAGAGTCATGGCGGGCCAGGTTGGTACCAATCCGCCGCTCAAGTTGATCACTGTAGACAAACCATTTTCGCAGACAGATGCTGCCATCAAGATCATCGAAGGAGGCCGGTTGCCGGCCAGGTTGTGCGAACAGACGATCACGCCAGGTTAACACCGGTCCGACGGCGTGCATCCGGCTTGGTAGCGGCATCCACAACGGGTTGGCAAAAACCGCGTTGGCTTGTCCTTTTTCCAGGGCCCAGGCCTGGCGCTTGCGCGGCATCGGGCGAAAACCGGCTGTAATACCGGCTTCCAGGCTGAACTCATTGATCACCTCGACCAGAATGCCCTTGTTAAGGTTGTCACCGTAATAAAACGGCAGAAAACCCTCGTCCGACCCCATAATTTCGAGCGTTTGGGAAGAAACTGGAAGGCACCAGAATGCCACGATGATCAGCAAGCCTACTCTCATGAAAACTCCTCTTATGCTCCGATCCTAGGCTAGGAGCGCCTACTGTACCGGGGTAAGTCCACATTGAGAAATTCGCACGCGAGTTTCGTCTCGGCGAGCGGGTCGAGCTCATCGTCTATCAGGATACTAAGAAGTTGCTGTCAATCCTCACGCGGTTCGTGAAAGTCGCGAACGAGTAGAGACCAAACGATCGAGGCTGACTGATCCGATTCGGGCGCAAAGTGCAGAATGAGATGCTCGCGGGCATTGGCCTTGAGGGGCTTCCAGATCGGATTACCGCGCCGACGGCCCGTGTATCCGAGGAAGTTTCGGCCTTGGCCACCGAAGGCGAGAAGCTGGATCAGAAAGCCGGCAATGCAGCCGATAAAATTCGGAAACTATAGCAGTCCATTGAAGCCTTCCGCGATTCACTTGCGGAAATAATAGTGGCATCGACAATCCTGCCTTCACGCAATATCAGGCCGTTTTTCTCCAAATGCTTGTTTACCTCTTTGACCAGTACCTTGCCAAGGCTGGGCTGCTCCAGTAAATGACGGAAGTTGAGAATGGCGTTCTCGTCCGGCAAACGGTCCAGTCTCAGATCAGCGAAGTGCCGCATGGATTCGATCTCGTACAGAGCGTCTTCCATCGCCAGGTCGCTCAGGTTATAGAGCAACTGCATGCAGTGGGCTCGCTGCATCGCAGACAACGGGTACGGAGGTCGTCCTTTCGGGCCCTTGGGGTAATAACGAGCTACCTTCCTCTCTAACTGCTTCTAGGGAATCAATTTGTCCATTCGCTCCAGAAAAATTTTTGCGGCGGCTCTTCTGCTTCTTAGTCTGGTACTCGGTTTCGGAGAAGGTGATCTGGTCCATGGTGGCAACGAATCCTGTGCAGTTGACGATGTTCGTTATATCGCTGATTTTGGGGACTAATTCTGAAACTCTCTAAGTAACTGCAATGTGGGGATAAGATCTGCACAGAAGGGATATCAACCTCAAGCGAAATGCTTTCCAATAGAAGCACTAAAATAAGAGTTGGAGCACTCAAAAATGAATAAGTTTAAAACCTATTTCGTAATGCTAGTGTTGGGATATTTTATGAGCATGGCTACAAATACCGCGCTCGCATCTTCCGATATAAAAATTGGAGTAATGCAGCCATTGAGTGGGGTATATGCTGGACCGGGCCAGTCTGGGCTTGATGGTTTTTTGCTTGCACTGAAACCATATACGAATAACTCTCATCAAAATTCAATCGAAGTAATTACACTTGACACGGAAGCCAAGCCTGCGCGAGCTCCGGAATTAGCAACATCCCTACTTATGCAACACAAAGCAGATTTCATTTTTGGGCCAGCTCACTCTGGCGTAGCAATGGGGATGATCAAGGTGCTGCGAGGCAAGGATACCGTGATGATTATTCCGAATGCCGGCGCTGCCGCCGCCACCGGATCGCTTTGTTCGCCGAACATTTTCAGGACCTCCTTTTCTTCTTGGCAGCCGTCCTACCCCATGGGTAAGGTTGCTCTCGATAAGGGCTACAAGGACGTGTACCTAATTAGCTGGAATTACGGTATGGGTCGAGAAAGCTTGGAAGCCTTCGAAGAGTCCTTTGAGGCTGGTGGCGGCAACGTAGTTAAGAAGGTATTGATGCCTTTTCCATCCACCAACTTTCAGCCACACATCAGTGACATCGCCGCCCAAGATCCCGATGCCGTATTCGTATTCTTTGCGGGCGGCGGCGCAGCCAAGTTTGTCAAAGACTACGATGCGATGGGCTTGCGCGGCAAAATCCCGCTGTTAGGTTCGGGCTTTCTCACCGAGGGCACGTTGGAAGCTCAAGGCGAAGCAGCCGAGGGCGTGCTTACAACCCTCCACTATGCCGAGCAGTTGGATGTGCCAAAAAACCTGGAGTTTAGAGAGACCTTCCATACCGAGTATGGCCACTATCCGGACATCTACGCAGTCCAAGGCTATGACGCAGGCCAAGCTATCATCAAAACCATCAACCTGCTTGACGGAGACGTCAGCGACAAACAGGCAGTGATCAACACCATGGAAAAACTGACCATCAACAGTCCGCGCGGTGACTTCACTTTCTCCCGGGCCCATAACCCAGTGCAGAACATCTATCTGCGGGAAGTGAAAAACGGCGTGAACGTAGTGGCCAGCGTGGCAGCGGAAGCTCTGGAAGATCCGGCACGAGGCTGTAAGCTCTGATCCGCCTGTAAAACACACCCCGGCCCGCCAACAACGGACCAGGGTGTCTCATGAAAAACACCCTCTCGGACCCGGCATGGGTCCGCTGCAACATCGCTGGGTACCTCTATGACGACCGAACTCTTCTTCGTGCAACTTATCAACGGGATTCAGTACGGCTTGCTACTGTTCCTGATTGCCTCCGGACTGACGCTGGTGTTTGGCGTTATGGGCATCCTGAACCTGGCCCATGGTTCCATGTACATGGTGGGCGCGTACCTAGTGTGGTACTTCGTCACCGTCACCGGCAGCTTCACCGTTTCGGCGGTGATCTCGGCCATCATCGCGCTGACTCTGGGCATCCTGATCGAGCGGGTGCTGATACAGCGGCTGTATAATCGCAACCACTTGGACCAGGTGCTGCTGACCATCGGCATGATCTTCGTGTTCAATTCGTTGCAGAGCATCCTGTTCGGTAACGATCCCTACGGCGTGGCCGTGCCCGGCGCGCTGGGCGGGGGTATTCCGTTTACCGACAACTCCAGCTATCCCATCTACCGCATATTCGCAGCCCTGATCTGCGTAGCCATCGCCGGCGCGCTGTATTACGTGGTGCGCAGCACCCGGCTGGGCATGCTGATCCGAGCTGGGGAGTCCAACCGGGAGATGGTGGAAGCCCTGGGCGTCAACATTAAAAGCCTCTACACCATCGTGTTTGCTATCGGCGTCATGCTGGCGGCTGTCTCCGGCATCATCGCCGCGCCCATGCGCTCGATCGTGCCGGGCATGGGCGAGAGCGTTCTGATTACCTGTTTTGTAGTGGTGGTCATCGGTGGCATGGGCTCGATCACGGGTGCATTCGTGGGCGCCTTGCTGGTGGGCCTGATCAGCACTTTCTCATCAGTGCTGATGCCGAGCATGTCCAACATGATTATCTACATCTTTATGATCCTGGTGCTGCTGGTAAAGCCCCAGGGCCTGTTCGCGAAGTAGTAAGCGGGAGCCGATCATGATTTTCGAGAAACGCACCGAGCGAATCCTCGTTCCGATGTTCTTCGTGGTGACTCTGTTCGTGCCACTGTTCCTGGAGTCCAACTCCTTTTTCGTGGATAAGGTGACGACCATCATCATTCTATCCATCTTCGTGATGTCCCTGGACTTCCTGGTAGGCCGTGTCGGCCTGATTACCCTGGGCCACGCGCTGTTTTACGGTCTGGGTGGCTACCTGTTTGTCATCCTGTCACCGGAATACGAAGCGGTGAACTTCTGGGTCTACAGCTTCTATATCTGCGGCTTAGCGGCCTTGATCGCTCTGGTGACCGGCGCCGTGGTGCTCCGGACCACGGGTATTTACTTCATTATGATCACCCTGGCGATCTCCCAGATGATGTTCTATTACTTCTTCGACTCGCTGGACTTCGGCGGTGACGACGGTGTGTTCATCTTCATGAAGCCCGAGACCAGCATCTTTGGCCTCAGTTTCCTGAACCTGGATGACCCGCAGCACTTCTACTACTTGGCGCTGTTCTCCCTCTTCAACACCCTGGTGTTCTTCAAGGTGCTGCTGCGTTCGCGCTTCGGCCGAATCGTCGAGGCCACCAAGCAGAATCCGGACCGCACCGAAGCCCTGGGCTACAACATCTTCGCTTTCCGGATCACGTGCTATGTGATTGGCAGCACCCTGGGCGCTTACGCCGGCTTCCTGTTCGCCTTGCAGTATGGCTTCGTGAATCCGTCCTTCCTGGCCTGGGAGATGTCGGGCACGGCGCTGGTCATGTCCATCTTGGGCGGTCTGGGCACCATCTACGGCGCCATCCTCGGCACCTTCGCCTATGAGGGCTTGCAGTACTTCTTCGAGCACCTGACCGAGGAATGGCTGTTGTTCATGGGCTCCGCCATCATCCTGATGGTCATGCTGCTGCGCAAAGGCATTGCTGGCTACCTCGAAAAGCTTCTGGAGAAATAACCATGGCTAACGACATCGTTCTGGAAACCGAAGCCCTGAGCAAATACTGGGGCGGCATCAAGGCCCTCAACGACATCAGTTTGCAGTTCCGGGACCAGCAGCTGCACGGCGTGGTCGGCCCCAACGGCGCTGGCAAGAGTACTCTGCTGAACATGCTTTGCGGCACCCTGAAGCCCACCTCCGGCTGTATCTTCCACAAGGGCCAGCGCATCGATACCCTGAAGCCCTGGAAATTCGTCCGGCGTGGTATCGGCCGGAGCTTCCAGAAGACCAACATCTACCCGGAAGTGACCTGCCTGGAGAACTGCGCCATTTCGGCCCAGCGCCGCTTTGGCGGCAACTTCAACCTGTTTGTCTCCCGCCACGGCAACGAGCTAGTGCGCAAGGCAGCCGAGCAGGCCCTGGCGCAGGTGGGCCTCGAGGACCGGACCCACACTATTGCCGCCGAGACCTCCTATGGCGAGCAGCGCCAGCTGGAAATCGCCATGGTGCTGGCGACCGAACCCTGCATCCTGTTGCTGGACGAACCCATGGCCGGCATGGGTCACGAGGAGTCCCAGCGCATCATCGAGTTGCTCAAGGAGCTCAAAAAAACCTACTGCATCGTACTGGTGGAGCACGACATGGATGCCATTTTCGAGCTCTCAGACCAACTCACAGTACTGGATAACGGCTGTCACCTGATAACCGGCACGGTAGATGAGGTAAGGGCCGACCCGCAAGTGAAAGAAGCGTATCTGGGAGCGGAAGAGGACGATGCAAAGGAGCGGGTAGCATGAGTACGGCACTGCTGGAAATCAAGAACATCCATACCCTGTATGGGCGCAGCCACATCCTGCACGACCTCTCGTTTCGGCTCGACAAGGGCCACTCATTGAGCCTGATGGGCCGCAACGGCATGGGCAAGACCACCACCCTTAAGTCCATTCTTGGCATCGTGCCGCCCCGTAGTGGCCACGTGTATTTCGATGGCGAAGACATCGGCAGGCTGCCTACCTGGAAACGCATGCGCCGGGACATCGCCTACGTGCCTGAGGGGCGGGGCATTTTCCACAACCTGACGGTGAAGGAACATCTGCAGATGGCGGCCCGTCCCGGCAGTAATGGCCAAGCCAGCTGGGACTACGATAGGGTGATGGAAACCTTTCCGCGCTTGCAGGAACGGTTGTCCAACCTGGGCACCGAACTGTCCGGGGGCGAACAGCAGATGCTGGCCATCGGCCGAGCCTTGGTCACCAACCCGCGCCTGATGATCTTGGACGAGGCCACTGAAGGTCTGGCACCACTTATTCGCCAGGATATCTGGAACGTCATTGCCACTATTCGGGAGTCCGATATCTCCACTCTGGTGGTGGACAAGAACATCACGGCGCTCAAAAAATTGTGTGACCGTCACGTGGTCCTGGTCAAGGGAAGAGTGCACTTCGACGGCAGCTCGGCAGAACTTGACCGGAACCTGGAAAAGGTTGAAAGGGCATTGAGTTTATAGATTTACAAGAAACGGATAAGAATAGTCATCTATCGGATAGTTAACATTGCTCAAATTGGCGATTCTTGGTTTTCAATAAAATGGAGAAATAAAACCATGAACTATCGAAATTCTTCGCTGACATTTATGATCGCGTCCAGCCTCGGAGCCGTACCTGCAACCTACGCGGTTGATCTCGGCACCTACAACGACACCTCCTTCAGCGTCGCGGGATTCCTCAAGGCGGAGGGCATCTTCGAGGATCCCGAAAATGGTGATAGCCGCATTTTTGGTCGCGCCAACCAAAGCCGATTCAACTTGAAAACCGTAACCCAAAAGCAGGGACACACCGTGATAGGCTTCATAGAGGGAGACTTCTATGGGGGCGTCTATCCGGGCGAGAACAGCGACTGGCGTTTGCGCCACGCTTTTATCAAGATTGATAACACCACTGTTGGTCAGACTTGGACCGGCCAGTTCTGGGCTGTGGCCTTCACCGACTACCTCGACTTCTTGGGTGGCCCACGTGGCACCCTGGCCGGTTTGAACTTTCGTACTACTCTAGCCAGTTACGAGTTCCAGGGCCTGCGGGTAACTGCTCAGGATCCGGTATACGCTGATGCTGATATTCCTGATCTCGCCATCAATTACAACCTCAATCTGGAGGGTGGTCACAGGATTATCCTGACCGCCAGTGGCCGGGAAGTGGACAACGGGGATTTCGTCGCCGGCGCTGCCGTCGGCACCAAAGTCATGCTGGGTCGCCATAGTCTGAACCTCAATGCCCACTATGGTGAAGGTCTGGGCGCCTTTACAGGCGTAGGCGTGAACGGTTCCCTGTCCGACGACGTCGAAAATGGAGATGCTGTGAGCCAAGCCGGCCTGAATGCTGGTTTTCGCTATGTCTTCAACGATCAGTGGCGCGCCAATGTGGCTTACACCAAAGTCGAGGTGGACGACCAGGCAGAGACCGATTACGAGGGCCAACGCGTGAACTTGATTCATAACATCATTCCAGAGTTGGAAGTCGGGGTTGAATGGCGGAAGTATAACCTGGCTTTTGGCCCGCTGGCTCCGGAAGGGCAGCAGGTCGAAGTCATGGCCAAGTACGCGTTCTGAATTGATCGTTCAGAATTAGCGTTTTTGCTGTATCGAACTGCATCGAGCAGGGAGCGGGGCGCCCCCTGTTCCTCTCGACTTGGCCGGGTTTATTTCTTCAGCTCATCCAGAGATGATCGCTGCTCAGTAATCAAAAATAGATTTCGGTGCTGTCAAATTAACTAACGTCGAACCAAGTTGTGACCTTCCCGCCTTTGTCATGCCGCAGCCACTTTCCAATCCGAGAACGCACCTACAGTGAGTTTCCAGTAGTGCCCTGCACCGATCAAGTAACGGTCGAGACTAAACAACGTGTAATATGCAGCCCTGCGCCTGTTGGGGCGATTTGAATCAACGCATCGGCCTCTCCCGCACACCGGGGGTGGCTGATGCGATAGCTCCGCTTTGTTACTAGCATACTGGGCGCTGTTATGAATGACCTCCGGCACCATATCTCGGTGTGCGACTCCATAGATCCTCGATTTATCGGACAGAAAGAAGGTAACGGTGGGAGCCTTCAAGGGGCATCAACTCCCATTGACCAGCCACTGACTAATGATGAGGAATCTCCGTCATTGGAGGCCGGAGCCACATCCTTGATGTCCCACCGGTCAAACTTTCGTTTTCCCGTCCAATGATGACGGTCCGTAAAGCCTATAATGGCCGTCGCAGGCCTGGAGCAAGAGGTTCGGAAACCGCTAGTGAGCCAGGTGAGGGCCAACCGGAAATCATTACCGACGAGCCGACTATTCAGGGTAACTTGCCGGCGGGCAGATTTGATGCCGTTGACGATCAAAGTAATGATTCGCATCTTTATACTCGTAACTTTGACGCGTTTCCCGCAATGATTGAGTTGCTCGAAAATAGAGGATGCCGATTGCTGTTTGGGGGTATCAGGAAGCTGCCGGTGTTGAAAGACTACTCAAAACGCCTGCTGGCGGTCGGAAACCCCCGGTGCTTGTCGTATCGAGTATTGAACTACGCAAGCCGAAATTACGCACTCTTGGAAGTGGATAAGCCGGATATTAACAAAGGACTATCAATCCTCCTCTTAGAGCAGCCGAGGCCAGACTTTACCTGGCATGCAACTGTCGCGGAGTTGGAACAACGGCTCATCAAGAAGTCGTTGCGCTGGCCAACAACCTATCTGGACGAGACGTTTTCTGGTGCTTACAGGCGAATATCGCACCATGGAGTGCGAGCAAGAGAAACAATGGTTAGCAAAGTAGCGTATCAGGATGTAAAGGCCATTTGTTACTGGTCCTAGAAAATCTTAGCAGAGTTATTGTGAACTGACTGTCAGGCTACTTCGGGAACGTAATCGACCCTTCGGTCCGGTCATTATATGAACGGTCCGAAAATAGAGTTACGGAGACTCTGAAAAAGTTGCGTTCAGCAACCTGATGATTGGATAAAAATAGATGCTGGTGCAAGGCCGTTCAGATTGTCGCCTAGCACTTAGCGGGCAACCGCTGGGCTGGTTGGGGAGAAAGCTCAATCTGTATCAAAACACGCAAGGCAAGCGTCTCATCATTTGTGGTCGACCGAAAAAATCGGTGTTGTAGACAGTAAGTCAGCATCCGGGAGCAAGTTCGTTGGCGTGCGCTTCAATCCAGCTTTGGCATAGAGCCCTTCGGTGAAATCGCGATCTCGATGTTGTAGACGGCGTGATCAGAATTGGCGCTCAGGTCTGTTACTGGGTCCCCTTGTGTCATCAGTGTCCGCTGAAGGCCTGCTGTCTCCGGAGGAGCGAGAAGTTCCATGTCTCACCGGAAGCTTATGAGCTGGCCCGGTAATCCGCGTGATGTTGCATATTGATCTGGCGGAAATCTGGTTAATGTGTAACTTACGTTTGCCCTAATGATTAGCTTACGATTTACTGTTACTGAATCATCGATAGCAGGGCAGTGACATGGATCAGAAAACCCCTCGAGATCAGTTTCTTTTCGCTAATGCCCGGGTAGCGAGGCGCTGGCGCAAGTTGTTGGATGAACGCCTGAATGACCTGGGGGTTACGCAGGCGCGCTGGTCCACCATGGTCTGCCTTCAGCGTAGTGGTGGATTGACCCAGCGGGAGTTAACCCACCTGATGGCCGTCGAGAATCCGACATTGGTCCGCCTGCTTGACAGCCTCGAGGAGCAGGGTCTCATTGAACGCCGGCCCAACATGCGTGATCGGCGGACCAAGCTGCTTTATCTCACCAATGCCGGCGAGCGTTTTATGAGCACATTAAATGAGCGGGCGAGTGTGTTGCGGCACGAGATGCTGAAAGACATTGAAAACACAGACCTGGAAGTTGCCCTGCGTGTTCTTGAACGGGTTATGGAGAATTCTGCCAACCTCAAAAATATTTGAGTCCGAGGCATTTTTCAGGTCCGAGCGAAAAAAATAGAGCCGGGGCGTTCCTCAAATTACAACGGTGCAGGACAATTCCACCACGGCTAGCTGTCAATAATTATCCGTGTTAGTTTTAGTTTGCACTGAACAATTTGAACGAGCAGCCGTCTCATCATTTTTGGCCGATCACCGAAAAGGTCAGTCAGCACCCGGGAGCAAGTTCTTTTGCAGCCGGTTTAACCCGACTTTGGCAGAGGGAACTTCCTTGAAATCTCGATGTTGCAGAAAATGTTATCGGAATTGGTGCTCAGGTCTGTTGCTGGGGTTCTTTGTGACATCAGCTTCCGCTGGAGGCCTGCTGTCCCTGAAAGTGGAAAACGATGCGTTTTCCGCCGGCGGCGATGGTCAATATACCAACGGCGCAGAGGTAATCTGGGCCTTCGAGCCGGCTGATCAACATTGGACCCGCCGTCTTGCGGATTTTATTCCGGGCTGGTCTGCCAGTAGTCTTGCCGGTGTAACTTACCGGTTTGGCCAACAGATCTATACGCCGGAAGACATAGAGGTGGAAGCGCTTATTGAAGATGACCGTCCCTATGCCGGCCTTTTGTTTGGCGGGATTTCGCTACTGAACGAAAGAAAGCTCGGCGGCTTGCGTTTGGCAGAAAATTTGTATATCGACGTGGGCATGGTAGGACCGGCTTCTGGTGCCGAAATGGTCCAACGAAATACCCATGAACTTATTGCGTCAGCCAAGCCGAGGGGGTGGGACAACCAGGTTGATAACGAGCCAGTCATCAATTTCGGTTACGAACGTGCCTGGTTTGTTCAGCAGGATTTCGCTGAGCTGACCGTTGAATACGGACCGTCTGCCGGGTTTGCGCTCGGCAACCTGTATACCTACGCTTCCAGTGGCCTTGGATTTCGTTTGGGGGAGGGTCTTGATCGTAGTTTCGGCATTCCGTCAGTCGCCCCTGCACAAGGCGGACAATCTTCATTTCGGCCTAATCGGGGCTTTAGCTGGTACGTCTTCGCTGCCGTTGAAGGGCGCTATATGGCACACAACCTGTTTTTAGACGGCAACAGTTTCGAGGACAGCCACTCGGTTGATAGCCGCGAATGGGTTGGCGACGCTCAGGTAGGTGCGGCATTGACCTGGGATCGCTGGCAGATCGCCTACACCTACGTGTGGCGCAGCGAAGAATTCGAGGAAAAGGACGGCTTCGATCAGTTTGGATCGATCGTTCTGTCTACCTGGTTGTAAGTAAAGGCATGGATCGAACGGTCTTTGAGTCTTTTGTCCATTCAGAGGTTAGTTATATGCAGGTAGAGAAGAGTTTGATGGCGCGTCTATTTGTTGCAAATGCAATGGAGGTGCTGCTGGGCCGGGATCCGCGTTAGATGATGGAGGATGTCATTACCGCGACCAATACGATCAATGCCATTGCACCCCTGCAGGCGTACCCGCCGGGCGGCCTGGGGATTTTTTGGTTTGACTCCCCGACATTGTTGCCGCCGAGCAAGAACTTGTGGCCAGAAACGCTGAAATCGGAGTTACCCATGCCGCCTTCCTGCCGACGATTTCGTTTACCGAGCTGCTGGGTCAACAAAGTGCCACCGGCGGCGATCTGTTCCAGGGATCCGCATCTACCTGGCAACTGGGGGTGGCGTTGGTCGGGCTATTGCTGGACTTCGGGCGCGCCGAGGCATTAGTCAATCAGGCGGAGGCACGTCAGCGCCAGGCTCTGATTGCCTACCGTCAAGCCATTCAGACGGTATTTCAGGAGGTGCTCGACGCCCTAGTAGGGCTGCGCGGCTCCGACGAGTGCCTGCAAACGCGGGCTCGACAAGTAGCAGCCCTGCGCAACACTACTGAACGTGCCCGGCTGCGTTTTGAAGGCGGTGCTTCCAGCTACCCGGAGGTCCTGGACGCTGAGCGACGCTGGTTCACGACCGAGCTCGACCTTGTAGCAACGAAACGCGACCGTTTGCGTTCGATGGTTAATCTCTATCGTGCCATGGGCGGCGTCTTCGGGGTGCTATTAACCGCGCAAACTGAGGCCAAAGAAACGGTTGATTAAGCGGTCAATACACCAGAACATGGAGAGTTGTGATGAGCTGCAGGAATTGGTGGGGAAAGCACACAATCAAAACTCTCCTGAGGGCTGGGTGGGTGCGTGGCCTGACCGCTTTAGTTGTCGTTGGCTTGGCAGCGTGGGTCAGGTGGTCTAAGCAGCCGGAAGAGTCGAGGCGGTTGAGATTAACATTGCCACCAAAACAGTCGGCCGGGTCAGGGATTTTCTGGCCGGTGAAGGAGAGTTTTTGAGAGCCGGCGATGAACTGGCGAGAATGGTACAACTGTCCTGGAGGCACAGCGCAGCGAGGCTCAAGCGCGTTTGCAGCGTCCGGATGGGCACAGAGCCAGTGGCCCAGAGGGAAGCTGAGAAGCAGGCTGTCGAGGCGCTCATTGCCCAGAGGCGAGAAGAGCTCGGCGCAGCGCATCGGCGCCTGGCGAGTAGCGAAGAACTTGCAGCCAAAGATGCCGTCCAGTGCATCATGCTTGCCTCGCCCAACACGCATTTCGTGGTGCTGGCCCAGGCGATCCTCTATCGTGGCGCGGGCTTCACCCCCGTCTGACCACAATTCCTGGCTATCGCCGTTGTCGGGGCCGCCCTTTTCGGATTTGCTCTCGCACGTTTCCGGCGGCCCCTTAACACCATGGCGTGATCAGTGCTTGGAAAAGCGCCAAGACGCGTTCAAGTGTACTGGCCCTTGGCAGGGCACGCCTGGCGAAGACCGTGCTCAATCAAGCCTGAGCTTGTAGGAATGCGACGCGACCGTTTAAAGTACGCGTTTAATCCGTATCGCATTTTGTTGGAGGACTGGCAGGGCCCGCACGGGCCCTCTGACTATGAAAATACTCACTGAATCAGACGCGCGCTTTATTGAACGCATGGGCCAGTTAGCCCAAGCAGAGGGGCTTTCCCGCATAGCAGGACAAATCTGGGCGGTCCTCATCGTGTCTGATGACCCGGTCAGTTCGTCAGAGTTGGTGGGTCTGTTGCGTGTCAGTAAGGCCAGCGTGAGTACAAATACCTGCTTTCTTGAACGGTTGGGCATTGTCGAACGTCGTTCAGCGTTAGGTGAACGGCAATATTTTTTCTCAATCCGTCCCAACCCTTATACTGCTTTCCTAGAAGGTCAGATTAAAAGATATGCGACCGCAAAATCGGTCGTCGCGGAAGCCAAGTCGACGATTACGAATGACCGCACTCGCGCCAAGCTTGCCGATCTGGAAAAGTTCTACGGCATGTATTACCAGAGCTTGAGCGATCTGTTGGAACATTTAAATGTTCAAGCCTCTGAGGATGAAAAATAGGGCATCGGGATGACCCTGTCAGTGCGGCGTATCGCCCTTGACAGAGGCAGACTGCCGTTCTTCCCGTCAACGGCAACGCCGAACATAGGTTCGCGGAGATGGCAGGTACGGTAGTGTGTTCAGTATTGTACGCGGTTCTCCCGGATTTTTTAGGTTTCAAGTTACAATCCGATTATCAGGAAATGGCTGCGAGGCGAGAGAATGAATGGGCCACGTTATTTATCTGTTCAAAAAGTCCAGCCCTGAGGCCGGCCTTATATCGGGTTTAATCAGTTTTGTGTTTAAGGCGACACATACCTGAGGTGAAGTTCATTCGGAGCGATTTCTATTGTCAGTTCCGTGTTTATGTCGATCACTAAGTTTACTACTCCATTAACAACTCCGCCGAATAGGCGGCAAAGAAGTCCGGTTCCGAAACTAAAAATTGCGGACTCTTCTTCAAGCAAACCCACCCACAGTTGCTTCACCCAAGAGGCAGGTCAGAAGCAATATCGGTTCAACGTTTCGTTGGTCGATAACTAGTTGCCCATCATCAAGGAAACTCATCGGGCCGGAAAGCTTCAGTCCATCGATTGGAAAACTGCGGAGGTTGTCCTCAAGGCGGGTATTGGCTAAACCACTCAGTCTGACATTCTGATACGGTGCATCAAGGTATACATCCGGCTCGGTCTCGAAAGTCAGCTCGCCATCTTTTTGAACAATTACGCCATTAATGAGATCGTCTCGGTTTTCGCCCTGGCAACGCATGCGCAAGACGAGAGGGCCTATGTCAAACTCTTGAGAGGCCTTTAAATCACTGGTTGCAAGTGCTGCCAGCAGTTGATTGCTCAGATCGACCCAGATGTTGCTGGGTGTGGTAAGCAGACCGAAGGACGCAACTTCACGCGTACTCGCATGCTGCCATCTTCGGCAACTGTTGGTTCACCCGCTATCTCAACATTCAGGTTTGCCGTCAGAAAGATAAATTTTTTGAACTCATCGCAAACTGAGGCACCTACTTTACAGCCAATCTGCCCGTTGTCCTCCAGAACCCCGCTACTGATCTCCGTGATGGTAAGCTTCATGGCATTTTCAGGGATTCCGCTAATCGCTTCAGGCTCTGCGGGATCCAGTTTCAGGTTAGTATTTACATCCCTGTCCGGGAGGTTTTTTCAGCGGCAGAGGTACGGATGCTCTGGTTATATCTATGGCAATAAATCGGTTTTCAAGCGATTGCCCGTCTGACGAAAGATCCCCAAGGCTCCTTCCCGGGTCGGCATACTGGCTAAGAAGTCTGGTGCACAGGGGGCACCCTGTTGATTGGTAATACCATCGGTCGGCACGTAACGGTAGGTTGTGCCTGGTTCCCAACTTTCAAGCGGTATGGCTCTTAGTTCACGGCCGTGTTGGCCGCCCTTTGCACGAGGCCGAAGTGTGCTTCGCCCAACCGAAGCTCAAGTATCACGCAATGTATTCGGACTTTTTGTCCGGGCAGATTCACTTTGATTGCAACCAGTTCAAATTCAGCTTGCCGATGGAATTATGTCGGGAACCGAACTCCTCCGCCAACCATGAAAATTATCGTCTGGCCATGCGACAGCGTGAAACCATGCTTGCGCAACTTCAGTCCGATAAACTGAGCTACCAGACCCGCCTGACGAAGATGATGTTGTCCCGACCGCCCGGAACGCTCAGTGAAGACGAAGCGGCAGCCTCTTTATTCATGAGCAAACGCACCCTGGCACGCAAACTCAAGCGCGAAGGCCGCAGTTTCCGAAAAATTCGCGACGAGATTCTGTCCCAGCAGGCAGCGACCTACTTGCATGACAGCCAACTGTCAATCGAGGCCATTGCCGCGTTGATGAACTATCACGACAGTGCCAATTTCAGACGCGCCTTCAAGCGCTGGTGTGACCCGTCCTCTGAGCAATTCAGGCAAAATGTCAGATCACAAACAGTGCATCCGTATGATTAGTGATCATAAACAGAGGCTACTTGCGTTTGTGAAGCCAGAACCTATGCCTGAACCCCTTTATTGATCACACCGTCCATAGCGATTTGCCAAATCAAATCACCAATGGCGTCGAGTGAATGAGCCCCGTTCGGGTCGAACCAGGTTGCAACCCAGTTGAGCGCCCCAAGGCCGATCAGGCGGAGCAATCGGCCGTCAACATTCTTCCGGATCACGCCCTGTTCAATCATTGTTTCGAGGATCTCAGCCCACAGGGACTCGTATTGGTCACGCAGTTCGATGATTTCCTCGCGAGCCTCCGGGCCGAGCGCTCGCCATTCAAACAGCAGCACGTAAACCGCGTCCGAATCTAGCAACAGGGCCCGCAGATGCGCTTTGATACAAAGACGCAATCGCTCAACTGGATCATCCGAACTGGCGTAAGCCGACTCGACCTCTGCGGTAACTAGGTCGACTCCCCGGCGCATCAGCTCGACAAGGAGCGCTTCCTTGGTACTGTAACGATAATACAGACTTCCGGGTAGCATATTGCAGGCATCGGCAATCTCCTTGAGCGAGGTCCTTTCGAATCCGCTCTCACGAAAAAGCCGGGCTGCGTTAGACAAAATATTGCCCTGATCGCCCAGTTTGCTTGTAGGAGTAATCTGTCTGTCAACCATGGCTTAAACATCTCCTCAGCAAGCCAGTTTTTTATTCATCAGAGCGGCCGCCACCAGACTCGTTTCACTGATGGTACGCCATTACACCGGCGGCGAGCCATTTCCCTCAACAGATTCTTGACTTTTGGTTGGTTAACCAACCAAAATCCAGAAACGAATGTTATTCGGCAGAAAGTGACATGGCAATGACTTATGAAAATCAGCTGTTTCCCATCATTCCCGCCCCTGTGTGGAATGCAAACCGGAGTGCGCAGATCTGATGACGGATTCGAACAGAGTTCAGCATAGTGATGCTGTGTCGACGGCGTGGCAGTTCACCGAACAGGTTCCTCACGGCAGGGATCTGGGTATGCAGGTTGTCTCTGTGAACGGAAACCAGGTATGCATGCGCCTGACCCCTGAGTCTTGGATGTTCGCCGAAGATAGTAGCGAAGAGATCTGCACCAGCGTGCTCTACTCGCTGGCAGACTCGGCCAGTGGACTGGCGGTATTCGCAGAAGCCCGGGAGTTGTCGCCCACTGCCACGCTGGATTTGCGCATGGATTATTTGCGCCCTGCCATTGGCGACCGGGCCCTGTTAGCGGTGGCCACCTGTCGTCATTTAACGGACGAGGTCGCGTTCATCCATTGCGACATCCTCAGCGAGAGCGATAGTGCACTGTTAGCGACGGCAAACGCCACCTTCATGCGCAACACCCAGGGCCAGCGATTCCAGGCCGGTGGACGAAAAAAGGAGGGCGCATGAGCACGACTGGCGATTCGGCACAACCCATCTCAGGCCCTACCGAAAGCGGGAAAGAATGTTCCGACTGGGGAGCCCTGCTGGAGCGCATTCCCTACGCACGGCATCTTGAGCTTGAGGTTCAACGCTATGTCGCAGGTCTTGTGGTTCATATGCCATGTCGTGAGGCCCTGATTGGCAACTTTATGCTCCCCGCCCTCCATGGCGGAGTTATTGGTGCACTGATCGAACTCATTGCGCGGGTCGCTGCGCAAAGCCAGGATACAGAGACACGTTGCCCACGCATTCTCGACAGCCACATCAATTACCTCCGCTCCGCGCAGGCCCGATCGACTTTCGCCAGCGCCGAGATCGTCCGGCAAGGCAGGCGGACCAGCCTGGTCCGGGTGACCTGCTGGCAGGGCGATAAGAGCAAACTGATCGCCAGCGGTCAGGTTCAGTTGTTGCTCCCGACGATGGCGGACAAACAAGCAGACCTTCATGAACAATAAGCACAACAGACCTGAACGCGAGGAATTCCAGGCGCCGGATGGCGCGGAGATCGCCCTGTGGCGCTGGTGGCAATCCAAAGCGCGCCCCACGGTGCACTGGGCCCATGCCACGGGTTTCCATGGTCGCCTGTACCACCCCCTGCTTGACGAGCTTGCCACGGACGTCAATGTCCTGGCCTGGGACATGCGGGGGCATGGGGCCAGCGCCGGTGCGACGAACGTGTCGACATTCCGGGGCTGGGAAACCTATTATCGCGACATGACCGCTCTGCTGGAAAGCCTGGACGAGCCGGTCTGGCTCGCCGGCCATTCCATCGGTGCCACCACCAGCATCATGGCCGCTGCCCGACGGTCAGACAAAGTGCTGGGCCTGATTCTGGCGGAGCCGGTGATCATGGATCCGGGGCAGGGCCTGAAGCTGTGGCTGGCCAAACTGCTACGCCAGTCACATCGGTTGTCACTGGCCGCCGGAGCCGCACGTCGGCGCAGGGTATTCGATTCGCACGCTGCTGCGCTGGACAACTATCGTGGCCGCGGTGGCTTCAAGACCTGGCCCGAAGCGTGGCTGGAAGCCTACATCCAACACGCTTTCCTGCCGCAGGACGATCAAGTTCGCCTGGCGTGTGCGCCGGAGTGGGAGAGCACCACCTTTGCCCATACCGAACACAACCCCTGGCCCGGTATTCGTCAGTTGCGGTGCCCGGTTATCGCGCTGGCGGCGGAACGCGGGTCAACCTTCTCACCGGCGGCGCGAAAACGCCTGCAGACCCTGCTGCCTTCGGCTGACGTCAGGGTTATTGAAGGTACGACCCATTTTCTGCCCATGGAGCAGACGGAAACCGTTCGCGATGCCATCCTGCAACTTGCTTTGTCCGGACACCGCGAGAGCTGATACCCACACCTTGATTTTGCCAATCGGGACACCTGCCATGCGCTGTATGCTGACACTGTTTATCTCGCTGCTCATTCTGTCTGGTTGTCAGCAGTCTTCGGAACCGCCCCCAGAGGCCCACGCCCCTATCCCCTGGGTAAAAACAGTTGAACTGAAGGATGCTGGCCCAACAGCGCAGAGATTTTCAGGGACCCTGCGAGGCCGCCACGAAGTTCCTCAGGCCTTTCAGATCGCCGGTCGGATTCAACATCGTTACATCGATCCCGGTCAGCGCGTGGAAAAAGGCGACTTACTGTTCAAGCTCGATACACGAGACCTTTTAGCAACGGCGGAGGGAGCCGCCGCGGATCTGAAGCGTGCAGAAGCCGCCCTGGCAATTGCCACCAATGAGCTCCAGCGCCAGCAGCAACTTGTGGGGCGTCAGTTTGTCAGCGAACAAACTCTGCAACGCCTTGAATTGGCAGAGCGTGAGGCGCGCAGCCAGGTGGAAACGGCTTCTGCACGCAATCAGCAGGCTCAGAATGCCTTGGGGTATGCGGAACTAAAAGCCGCTAATGCGGGCGTGGTCACTGAGGTCATCGTTGAACCCGGCCAGGTTGTGGGTGTGGGACAAACCCTTGCCGTTCTGGCTGAAGATCAATCGCTGGAAGTCGAGGTTTTTTTACCAGAGGGCAGTAATCCCCCCGAACGCGGTTATCTTCCTTTACCTAATGGCGAACAGCTTGCTGTGAGTCTGAAAGAGATTGCCGGGGCTGCCGACCCCCGAAGCCGGAGCTGGCGTGCCCGATACAGCCTGGAGGGCCCCTACCCCTCGTCTTTAACCCTGGGTTCGGTGGTGAGTGTGCGGTTATCACAGAAGCAAACCGCGTCCAGCCATCGCGTACCGCTGGGTGCCCTCGATGAGAGAGGGCAAGCGCCGCAGATCTGGTTGATCTCCGACGGCACGGTGAAGCCCCTTGCGGTCGAGGTTATTGATTTGGGCGAGGAGTATGCGCAGATCAAGGCCGATATCAACGTGGGAACGCTTATCGTCGCATTAGGGACACACCTGCTCACGCCTGGCATGGCGGTGCGGGAGCTGACTCAATGAGCTTACCGAATCTTTCCGCGCTGGCAGTGCGCGAGCGTTCGGTCACCCTCTTTTTTCTTTTGCTGTCCGTTGTTACCGGTTTCTACGCGTTCTCGTCCCTTGGCCGGGCGGAAGACCCTGCGTTCACCGTCCGGGCGATGGTGGTTTCTGTCGTCTGGCCAGGAGCAACCCCCGAGGTGCTGCAGAATCAGGTCGTGGATCGTCTGGAAAAGCGAATTCAGGAGGTGGCGTATTCCGATACCATTGAAACAACCATCCGGCCCGGGCAGGCCGCCATGCTTATCCGATTCCAGGATTCTACGCCCAGCAAAAAAGTGCCGGACCTCTTCTATCAAGTCCGCAAACGAATGCTCGATGAGAGGCCCAACCTGCCCCGGGGTGTGATCGGCCCCATCGTCAACGATGATTTCGCGGATGTGTATTTCTCCCTGCTGGCCCTGACGGCACCCGGGATGCCGATGCGTGAACTGACCCGAGAGGCAGAATCGATACGGGATCGCTTGCAACGGCTGCCCGGCTTGCAAAAAGCACAGCTCTTGGCGGAGCGTCCTGAGCGGGTGTATCTCGAATTTGATCAGGACCGGCTCAACAACCTCGGTTTGTCGGCAGAAGAGGTGTTGCAGGCGATAGAGGCCAACAACCGTCTTCAGCCTCTTGGCTTTGTTGATATTGCCGGCCCGCGGGTTTATGTCCGCAGCAACATCGACCTGTCTGACATTGAACGCCTCACCTCAGTACCTCTGCGTATCGGAGACCAGCATATCACCGTGTCTGATCTGGCCGAGGTGCGTTTAGGTTATGAAGATCCTTTGAACTACATCGTCCGCTCCAACGGTGAGGATGCGATCCTCCTGGGTGTGGTCATGCGTGCGGGTGAAAATGGCCTGGAATTTGGCGAGCGGCTGCGCGAGTTTGTCAGAGCTGAACAGGCCAGACTGCCCCTGGGAATGTCAATACAGACCCTGACCGATCAGGCGGAAGCGATTACTCAGGCGGTTGATCTTTTTCAGGTCAAGTTTCTGGTTGCGTTGGTCGTGGTGATGGGGGTCAGCATACTGGCGATCGGTCTGCGCGCGGGTTTGGTGGTGGGCATTGCGATTCCTGTGACCCTTGGCCTGACCTTTTTATTGATGAAAATGGCGGGCATTAACCTGGACCGCATCACCCTGGGTGCCTTGATTATCGCACTGGGCCTGTTAGTGGACGATGCGATCATCGCCATTGAAATGATGATTGTGAAGATGGAGAGCGGCTGGGACCGGGTGCGGGCAGCCAGTCATGCCTGGAGCATAACAGCCGCGCCCATGCTCTTTGGCACGCTGGTGACGGTGGCCGGATTTGTCCCCATCGGATTTGCCCAGTCCGGGGTGGGAGAATACACCGGCAACATCTTCTGGGTGCTGGCTTTTTCGTTGTTAATTTCCTGGGTGGTGGCGGTAACCTTTACGCCTTATCTGGGCGTCAAACTCTTGCCCGATTACACCGGGCATACGGGCCAGGACCTCTACCAAAGCGCGTTTTATCAGCGGTTGCGCGGGGTGATCACAGCGTGTGTACAGTACCGGAAAACCGTCGTTTTTATCACAGTGGGTTTGCTGGCGATCAGTGCTTTCGGGATGGCAACCCAGGTGCAGAAGCAATTTTTTCCCAGTTCTGATCGCCCCGAAGTTCTGATCAGTGTCTACGCTCCGCAGGGGAGCGCTATCGCCACCACGGATCAAAGTGTCAGACGCCTGGAAGCGATTCTGATGGACATGCCGGAGGTGAAAAGCCTTTCTGCTTACATCGGTGCCGGTGCGCCCCGATTCTTCGTATCGGCCAACCCCGAGCAGCCGGACCCGGCATTTGCCAAGTTGATTGCCATTGGGCAGGACGTTGAAGGGCGCGATCGCATCATCTCGGCACTGGAAGCCAGAGTCGCGGCGGGTGAATTTCCGGAGGCACGAGTGCGTGTAACGCGTTTGCTGTACGGTCCCCCGGTGGTCTGGCCGGTCAGTTTTCGTGTGCTGGGTCCGGAAGCCGATCAGCTCAGAGAGATCGCGCACCAGATCCGGACTCTCATGACCGGGCATCCGAACATCGTCATGCCGCATCTCGAATGGGATGAGCGCGTACCCACGCTCTATCTTGATATGGACCCGGAAAATCTGGGTTGGATGGGCCTGACCCCGGCGGAAGTTGCCCGGCAACTGCAGTTCCAACTTCGCGGAGTGGCCGTCACCGAACTGCGCCAGGGCATAAGGAGCGTTCAACTGGTGGCGCGTAATGCCCGTGGCGAAGTGATCATGCCGGAAGATCTTGAGATCAAAACCCGCGACGGCCGCAAACTTTCCGTACAGCAACTGGGCAAGTGGCAGGTTCGTTACGAGGACCCCGTCATAAAGCGTTACAACCGTGACCCCTTCCTGGCCGTTCAGGCCGATGTAGAAGGTGCCCAGCCACCGGATGTCACCAAGGAAATCTGGAGTGCGATGATCGCCCTGCGTGAACAGTTGCCGGAGGGTTACCGTATTGAAATCGGCGGTACGGTGGAACAATCAGCCAAAGCCAATGCGTCCATCCAGACATTACAACCGGTGATGTTGGCGTTGATGCTGATCTTAATCATGCTTCAGATGCGTTCATTTATCGGCACATTGACCGTTCTCGCCACCGCGCCACTGGGTCTGATTGGGGCTGTGCTGGCTTTGCTGCTGTTTAATCAACCCTTTGGCTTTACCGCGTTGCTGGGACTGATTGGCCTGGGCGGCATCCTGATGCGAAATACCATGATTCTGACCCAACAGGTGCAGGACAACTTCAAAGCAGGGATGGTTGCCCGGGAAGCCGTGGTCGAGGCGGCAGTCCAACGCGCCCGCCCTGTGGTGCTCACTGCCCTGGCGGCCGTTCTGGCGTTTGTACCTCTGACCTTTGACCTGTTCTGGGGGCCGCTGGCTTATGTCCTTATCGGGGGCGTAGCGGTCGGCACTCTGATCACGCTATTGTTTGTGCCGGCGCTTTATGCCCTCTGGTTTCGTTTAAAGAGCGAAAACTGATGAAGGTCGGAATAGCGTCAAGTTTTGTTAGCAAGTACTTTTCAATTAGGTCTGCCAGGGAGGTGTTTGAATTCTGAGATAATCCTCGCATACGATCTGTCGTCACACTCCTTTTCTTAATATCTAGTCGCCCCGCCTGCCCATGCGGGGAGTTATACTGATGCCCAGCCAGCCAGCCAGCCAGCCAGCCAAGCGAGTAGGCCGAGGGGGATAATGAATAGACGGCGCTTCCGTAAACGCAGCATGCTCCCATAAAGGAGCATGCTTTGGAAGTTCGCTGCAGGCTTTCATAAAGTTACCAACTCTTTAATGATGCCACGCTGCCGCAAGAATTCGAAGCTCTGACAGAGCGTCTTCCATCGCCGGGTGGCTCAGGTTATAGAACAATTGCATGCAGTGGACTCGCTGCATCGCGGACAACGGATACGGAGGTCGTCCTTTCGGGCCTTTGGGGTAATAACGGGCTACCTTCTTCTCCAGCTGCTTCCAGTAAATCAATTTGCCCGTTCGCTCCAGAAAGATTTCGCGGCGGGGTTTCCGCTTCTTGGTCTGGTACTCTGCTTTGGAGAAGGTGATCTGGTCGATGGTGGCAACGAATTCTGTGCAGTTGATGATGTCCGTATTATCGCTGATTTTGGGGACTAATTCTGAGACTTCTTAACACGCTGATGCTGTTTGTGTTTTTCTGGTGTCAGACAATATCCCGATAACACTATTGGGATGTTAGGATACTTTGTTTGTCATAACTTGAATCAGTTACTCCACCTCCTCAATATACCCGGGCGGGCACGCCCCAAGCCAATTTGTCCAGGAATATGGCCAAAGTTGAGCTATTGATTCCCAACCTTCCCAGGCAAAGCCGGTCGTTGAGTCGAATTGATCAATTTGTGGTTAGTTCATGAGATTCAGACAATAGACAGTGGTCCCGGTTAGGGCGCCGGGTGAGTTAAAGGTGACGGGATGTTCGAGTGACTTATCCGAAAGAGGCAAGACCTCGATAGAGGTCCCGACAAATGACAAAACCCGGAAAGTGTCGGCCAAATCGCAGCAGCCATTGTCGGCCGCTGTGAATTAGTCGGCGCGCCATGTAAATGAGGTCTTGCATCATCATCTTTAGGCGACGGCGTTCGGCTGGGTGGCGCATTCGGGCCGGTGAGTCTCTGGCCCATCCAGCGCAGCAGGTTGTATACCATTGTGGCGAAAGCTATTGCCAGGTTGTTGGTGTGGAGCTTGCCCGAAGGTAGACACTCCAGGTCCAGGTCGGTCTTGAATTCACTGTAGAACTGTTCACTGATGGCGTGGTAGCTACACAGTGCCATGACTTGCTGCTCGTTGGCGATGTCGGCTGGTAAGGTCGCGATCCAGCCTTCGAGGCTAACGTCCGGTTCCAGATACAGCTGTCCACTGGCGTCGCTGATGTGCACGGTCTCCTTGAGGACTCGGCGGAACCCGAGCTCGTCCGAAACTTCTTCTGACAGTACCGCTTCCATCTTGTCGTCACGGTCCAGGTTCCAGGCGCAACAGAATGGGCTTGTCCGTGGGTGTCCGGGCCTGAGGCAGAATTCGCCGGAGCGTGTCTAGGAAACCGTTGTTGGCATGCTGGCTGCCAGGGCGCAGCTCGCAACCCAGGCACCAGCCCCCCGCCCCTGGGAAGCGGCTATCGGGAGATGGCCGTCATCCCCCTTGTTGACGCCTTCCTTATGGGACTGCCTGTTGTCCTTGGGAAAGGCATCCACATTCAGCGCGACATGGCCCAGCCTCAAGGGCGATATCGGGGCTTCGACGGACTGAATAAACTCAACGATGGCCTCAACCAATACGGGCGTCAACGCCTGTCCATCCTCATCAATTCGCTGTGGCAACTGCGGAGATGGTTGTGATTGCAGAAGCCGGACAATGAATGCAGTAATAGGATTTCGATCTCTGACTAATTTAGAGAATATTAACGCGAACCATCGTTGTTTATCTCCATGTTGGGTCTTTGTCCCTTGCCTTGGTGAGGGACCTTTTTAAGAGTCTCGACTCGGTAGTCTTATACGTTGATAACTACAAGTTTGGTTCATTCTCTATTAATTGAGAAGTCGTGAGGTATATATGTCAGACCGCATAAAAGAGAAAATCGAGTCAATGCTTGTCACGGATTCGGAGAAAGGAATTTATAAGCTACGGAGGGATGCCTTCACTGATGAGGAAATTTTTGAGCTAGAAATGAAGTATATTTTTGAAGGTAACTGGGTATATCTTGCCCACGAAAGCCAAATTCCAAAAAATAACGATTTCTTTACGACCTACATTGGTCGACAGCCGGTGATTATAACGCGAGACAAAGCCGGCAATCTTGATGCCTTCCTCAATGTTTGTACTCACAGAGGAGCGATGCTCTGTCGGACGAAGAAAGGTAACAAATCCGTTATGACATGCCCCTTTCATGGCTGGAGTTTTAGTAATTCGGGGAAATTGCTCAAAGTTAAGGACGAAAAAGATTCGGGATATCCTGATTCATTCAACTGTGAAGGCGAACTGAACCTCAAAAAGGTTGCGAAGTTCGAGTCTTACCGTGGATTCCTTTTTGGAAGTCTGAATCCTGATGTGCAAGAGTTGAAAGATTATCTGGGTGAATCTACAAAAATAATCGATATGATCATCAACCAATCGGAAGATGGTATTGAAGTTCTACGAGGTGCTTCCACTTATACGTTCGATGGTAACTGGAAGATGCAGGCAGAAAATGGTGCAGATGGATATCATGTTTCGGCTGTCCACTGGAACTACGTTGCTGCAGTTGCAAGAAGAAAACAGGGTCTATCTAAAACTAATGCAAAGACTTTGGATCTTAGTACTTGGAATAAGCAAAAAGGAGGATTTTACGCCTTCGAGAATGGGCACATATTATTATGGATGCAAGTGCCGAATCCAGAAGATAGACCATTGGCTGAAAAAAGACAAGAGCTCTCCAGAAAGTATGGTGAGAATAAGGCGGATTGGATGATTTCCAATATGAGGAACTTAGGAATTTATCCAAATGTTTTCTTAATGGATCAAACGAGTACTCAAATTCGTCACTTTCGCCCAATCTCACCGACTAAAACTGAAGTGACGATATATTGCTTTGCGCCTAAGAACGAAAGTGAAGGTGCGCGTACTCTACGTATTCGGCAATACGAAGATTTCTTTAATGCTACTGGTATGGCAACACCGGATGATCTAGAGCAGTTTCGTTCCTGTCAGAACGGTTTTCAAGCTTCCGAGGTGCCTTGGAATGATCTTAGTCGAGGGGCTAAGCATTGGATTGATGGGCAAGATGAAGCGGCGAAAGATATTGATCTATTTCCGCTGCTAAGTGGTGCTAAAAGCGAGGATGAGGGGCTGTTTGTAGTTCAGCATGAACATTGGGCTAATACGTTAAAAAACATACCTGATGAGGAAGGGCGAATTATTTATAAAAGATGAAATTATCTGGAGAGATGTTATGACTTTTTATTACGAAAAAGTTTGTGGATTTTTATATTCCGAAGCCCGCTGTTTGGATGATAAAGATTTTGAATTCTGGATTCGGCATTATGATAAGAGTGTCGAGTTTTGGATGCCCTCTTGGGATGATGATGGTAATCTTACAAGTAACCCAAGAACCGAAATTTCACTGATGTACTATGATAGCCGTGACGGCCTCGAGGATCGAGTATTTCGTATCCAGACCGATCGGTCGGGAGCAAGCAGTGAGCCCGATCCCAGGACGCTTCATTCGATAAGCAATATAGAGATAACTGATGCTAGTAAAGAATCATGTAGTGTTCGGTATAACTGGATAACAAAAAGTTTTAGATATAATAAAGTAGATACATATTTCGGTGTCACGTTCGTTGAGTTGATTGTTAATAGTGACGAGAATTATGCAATCTCAAGAAAGAAAGTAATATTGAAAAATGACTATATAGATCATGTGCTGGACATCTACCATGTGTGAGTTGTCTACAAATTTATGGTCTGAACTTCTCACGGTCGTCCTTCCTGGTTAACCGTTTGATGAAAAGGTAGTAAAGAATGTATAAGGTAGCGCTCAATTTTGAGGACGGCTTCACTCGATTTATTACAACCTTACCAATGGAAGCAGTGGCGGACGCGGCGTACCGATCCGGAATCAATATTCCGCTCGATTGCCGTGACGGGGCATGTGGCACCTGTAAATGCCACTGTGAGTCCGGCAGCTACGAGATGGGTGGGTATATCGAGGATGCGCTCTCTGATCAGGAGGCTAGGCGCGGATATGTTTTGACCTGCCAGATGATTCCGGAGTCGGATTGCGTCGTCACAGTACCGGCTTCCTCTGAGGTTTGTATAAGGAGTCAGCAGGCCGATTTACGCGCCAAGCTTTTTGACATCAATCGCTTGTCAGAATCAACTTTGTCATTCACCGTTGCCAGTGATGAGCTGCGTGCCATGCACTTTTTGCCGGGACAGTATGTCAAAGTGCTGGTGCCGGGAACTGATCAGTGGCGTGCCTACTCCTTCAGTTCCTTAATCAACCAAGCTGATGGGTCGGTGTCCTTTCTCATCCGTGTAGTACCCGAAGGTCTGATGAGTACCTATATGACAGAAAAGGCCAGGGTAGGTGACAACATCACGCTGTGCGGTCCGTTCGGCAGCTTCTACCTGCGTGACATCCAGCGCACCGTACTGATGCTGGCTGGTGGCACCGGCCTCGCACCCTTCCTGGCGATGCTGGAAAAGATCCAGCGGGATGGCTGTGCACACCCGATCCATCTGATTTACGGCGTCACTCACGATGCTGACTTGGTTGACATGGATAAGCTGGAATCCTTCGCAAACGCCATCGATAACTTCACATTCAGTTCCTGCGTTGCCTCTAAAAATAGCAGCTGGCCACAGAAGGGCTATGTCACCGACTATATAGAACCCGGACACCTGCATGATGGCGATGTGGACATCTACCTCTGTGGCCCGCCGCCGATGGTAGAAGCGGTGGACTGCTATATGCAGGAAAAAGGTATTCAGCCAGCCAGCTTCCACTATGAAAAATTTGCGGCAAGTAAATGAGGATAGCTAAATGAGAGTTGAACGTTTTGAAAACCGCGTCGTTGTGGTGACCGGTGCTGCCCAAGGTATTGGTCGTGCTGTTGCCCTTCAGATGGCTGCCGAAAAAGCTAGCCTGCTGCTGGTGGATCGCTCCGAGTTCGTCAAAGAGGTGGCCGAGGAGGCCCTGGACGCTGGCGCGGCAAGCGTCCAGATAAGCGTCGTTGATCTGGAACGGTACGCGGATGCCTGCAAGGCAGTCGATTTGGCGGTAAGTCATTTTGGCCGCATCGACATATTGATCAATAACGTTGGCGGTACGATCTGGGTCCAGCCCTATGAAGTCTACGAGGAAGTGCAGATCGAAGCCGAGATTCGTCGCTCCTTGTTTCCGACCCTTTGGTGTTCCCATGCAGTTTTGGCACAGATGCAAAAGCAGCAAAGTGGAGTGATCGTGAACGTGTCATCCCTTGCAACCCGAAGTACTAACCGTGTGCCCTATGCGGCGGCCAAGGGTGGCGTAAACGCTTTGACCGTGTGTATGGCGTTTGAAAATGCCAAATATGGAATCCGTGTCAATGCAGTAGCACCCGGTGGTACTGATGTTGGCCCGCGGCGGATTCCTCGTAATAGTGAAGCCATGAGCCAATTGGAGAAGGGGTGGTATCAGGCTATCGTTGATGAGGCTACCGAAACGAGCTTCATGAAGCGCTACAGCGTACCGGAAGAGCAGGCCAATGCCATACTTTTCCTGGCGTCTGACGAGGCTTCCTATATCACAGGTACGGTGCTGCCGGTGGGTGGCGGGTATCAGGGGTAACCTAACCCTTTGCTCCAATTAAGAAGTTCGCACTGATTACGCCGGTGGTTGAGTAGTGCGCCTTTGCCTCAAGTTAGGAAGATAGTTTCGAACTAACTATGGAGAAATGCTTGGGAGCGGCTGACGGCACGTTTGAAATGTAACGTTGGGCTCCTCAAGGAGATCTGATTTGAGGGTGAGCCATGGCCGGATTTCAGGTGTCTAATCGCACAACGGGAGACCGCTTTACCTGCCAGGAGGGCCAGAGTGTGCTCAAGGCTATGGAGCAGAGGGGTCTGAAGTGTGTTCCTGTGGGCTGTCGGGGTGGTGGTTGCGGATTTTGTAAGATCCAAGTTCTGGAAGGGCACTTCGAGTGCGGCAAGATGAGCAGGCGGCATGCCCCGCCCGAAGCCGTTGAAAAAGGCGAAGTTCTAGCCTGCCGGATCTATCCTCTGACGGATCTAATCATTGAGTGTATGCCTCTTCCTGAGAGGACACTTGCGAAGCAAACAACAAAACTGTTGAGGTGATTGCCATGAAAAAGGGTGTCATGCGTCCCGGCCACGTCCAGATCCGCGTTCTCGATATGGACGAAGCCATTGAGCATTATACGGGCTTGATGGGTCTGATTCAAACCGATCGCGACGACCAGGGGCGGGTGTATCTGAAGGCCTGGTCTGAAGTGGACAAGTTCTCCGTGGTCCTGCGCGAAGCGGACGAGCCTGGCTGCGACTTCATGGGCTTCAAGGTGGTTGACGAAGAGGTCCTGGTCCAGCTGGAAAAAGACCTGGTGGATTACGGCGTTGACGTTGAGCAGGTACCGGCAGAGGAGTTGAAGGATTGCGGTCGTCGTGTTCGCTTCACGGTGCCTTCCGGCCACGCCTTCGAGCTGTATGCCGATAAGCTCTATACGGGTAAATGGGGTCTTTCCAGTGTTAATCCGGAGGCCTGGCCGCGTGGTCTGAGGGGCATGAAAGCCGTGCGCTTTGACCACTGTCTGTTTTACGGTCCTGAGCTGGCGGCGACTTACGATGTTTTTGTCAATGTCCTGGGCTTCGATCTGGTCGAGCAAGTATTGGATCCGGAAGGCACACGGGTGGCGCAGTTCCTGACCGTCTCCATGAAAGAGCACGACGTGGCGTTTATCCATCACGAGGAGAAGGGCAAGTTCCACCACGTCTCTTTCCACCTGGAAACCTGGGAAGACGTCCTGAGGGCGGCGGACCTGATCACCATGACCGATACGTCCATCGATATCGGTCCGACCCGTCACGGTCTGACCCACGGCAAGACCATCTATTTCTTCGACCCGTCCGGCAACCGCAACGAAGTGTTCTGTGGCGGTGATTACTTCTACCCGGATCACAAGCCGGTCACCTGGAAGACGGAAGAGCTTGGCAAAGCGATTTTCTACCACGACCGGGCACTGAACGAACGGTTCATGACGGTGCTGACCTAACCCAATACTGGCTTCACGGGAATGAGCAGCAATGAAAGACATAAAACACTACATCAACGGACAGTACGTTGGGTCGGCCAGCGGCAAGCTCTTCGACAACATCAATCCGACTAACGGCCTGTTGATCAGCAAGGTTCACGAAGCCGGCCGGGAGGAGGTGGATGCCGCCGTCAAGGCTGCGAAAGCGGCCTTGAATGGCCCTTGGGGCAAGATGACGCTGGAGCAACGGACCGGCATCCTGCACAAGGTGGCCGACGGCATCAACGCGCGATTTGACGAGTTCCTCGAGGCAGAATGCCTCGACACCGGCAAGCCGAAGTCGATGGCTAGCCACATCGACATTCCCCGGGGCGCTGCGAATTTCAAGGTGTTCGCTGACATGGTCAAGAACGTGCCCACGGAATCCTTCGAGATGCCAACACCGGATGGCACCGGAGCCCTTAACTATGCCGTTCGTCGCCCCAAA
>NZ_JBQKUK010000023.1:0-60057 GCF_054968585.1 Marinobacter sp. G5_S1_61_S3
GCATCCGAAATACCTCGGCCAGCGCCCACACGAATTACTTGGTTAACTTTTTAAAGAGCGTTCGGGGCTTGCCCGATCAAGGTGGCGTATTCTACATCGAATCGCCGCCTTGTCAACCGTTTATTTTGACTTCGGTTTTAAACCGAAAAACTGCCAACAAATTCAAACGGTTGCCTTTCAATTTCTGGTCCGCCTCGGTGGCGTTCCCCTCGAAAGAGATGCGCATTCTACAGAGCCCTGAGAATGTGTCAACGAGGTTAATCAATTAATTTTACTCTGTTTCGGTTACCCCCTATAACGCTGATCAAACCTCAATCAGAACGTTCATTTTTCAGGCCGAAATTACGCCGACTCGCCTGCCGAGCGGCGCGATTTTCTAAACAGTGCAAAAACCGGCCCCGACAACGCATAGATAAGGAACCCGCTAAACAGGACTGTTGCCGGATCAAGCGCGACAACCACAAACATCAGCACCACCAGGAGTATTGCAGCGAACGGCACCCGCCCCCGCATATCCAGGTCCTTGAAACTCTTATAGAGAATGTTGCTGACCATCAACACACCACAACCGCCAACGACGATGATCGTCATGAGGGTTAGCCAACTGGCCGGCTCCATCGCATGAAAACACCACACTAACCCGGCAACACACGCTGCAGCCGCAGGACTGGGCAGCCCCACGAAAAACTTCTTGTCCATGGAGCCGATCTGGGTGTTGAATCGTGCCAACCGCAAAGCAGCTCCCGCCACATAGATAAAGGTAATAGCCCAACCAACCTGACCAAGACTGTTCAGCGACCAGAAGAACGCCACCATACCCGGAGCCACACCAAAGGCGACCATATCCGCGAGACTGTCGTATTCCTCGCCGAACTTACTCTGAGTATTGGTCAACCTGGCAACCCGACCGTCAAGCCCATCCAGGATCATGGATACAAAGATCGCAATCGCGGCATTGTCGAATACGCCGTTTGCGGCGGAAACGATCGCGTAGAAGCCAGAGAACAGGGAAGCCGTTGTCAGCGCATTAGGCAGCAGGTATATCCCCTTGCGACGAACCGGCGCCCCCTCTACCAACTCTTCCTCGACAACTTCGCCGGACTCAATATCATGTTCATGACCAGAGGCGTCTGACCGTCCCCGAACATCTTTCTTTTCAGCCTGTGTTTCGGCCTGCTTCTTTTCATCAGTCATTCCAATCACTCCGGAAAGCATTTAGGCGGAGTATATACGAAAAACGCGGCCACCCGGGCCGCGTTTTCCAAACCAGTCCGAGGTACCGGATCAGTTTTTGTCTTTGTCCACGATCTTGTTCGCGGAGATCCAGGGCATCATGGAGCGCAGTTTTTCGCCAACGGTCTCAATCTGATGCTCGGCATTAATGCGGCGACGGGCCGTCATGGACGGGTAGTTGCTGCTGCCTTCCTGAATAAACATCTTGGCGTATTCACCGGTCTGGATGCGCTTCAAGGCATTGCGCATAGCTTCGCGGGATTGCTCGTTGATGATCTCCGGACCAGTCACGTACTCACCATACTCCGCGTTGTTGGAGATGGAGTAGTTCATGTTGGCAATACCGCCCTCGTACATCAGGTCAACAATCAGCTTCAGCTCGTGCAGACACTCGAAGTACGCCATTTCAGGCTCGTAACCGGCATCCACGAGTGTTTCGAAGGCCGCCTTTACCAGCTCAACGGTACCACCACAGAGAACAGCCTGCTCACCAAACAGATCGGTTTCAGTCTCATCCTTGAAGGTGGTTTCGATGATGCCGGTGCGGCCGCCACCGATACCGCTGGCGTACGAGAGCGCCAGGTTCTTGGCGTTGCCGGAAGCATCCTGGAAGATGGCAATCAGATCAGGGATACCGCCGCCACGGGTAAATTCGGTGCGCACAGTGTGGCCCGGCGCTTTCGGGGCAATCATGATCACATCCAGATCTTTGCGCGGCACGATCTGGTTGTAGTGGATCGCAAAACCGTGGGCAAACGCCAGAGTGGCGCCCTGCTTCAGATTCGGCTCGATCTCTGCGTTATACAGTTGGGCCTGGAACTCGTCCGGCGTCAGAACCATAACGACATCCGCTGCGGCAACTGCTGCGGGAACGTCACTGGTTTTGAGGCCATAGGCTTCCGCCTTGGCAATGGAAGAAGAACCTGGGCGCAGACCAACCGTTACATCCACACCGGACTCTTTCAGGTTGCATGCATGCGCGTGCCCCTGTGAGCCAAAACCGATGATGGCAACTTTCTTGCCCTGAATGATGGAAAGATCACAATCCTTATCGTAATAAACCTGCATGGAAAACCTCTATAATATTGTATTGGCCTTTTGGGGGCCGTCATTGTACAGAATGATGTCAGTGCCTGTTACAGGCTTAATACCTTTTCACCACGGGCGATGCCCGAAACCCCGCTGCGAACAACCTCAAGCACGCCCGAGGTACCCACCGCCTGAATAAAGCCGTCCAGTTTTTCACTGGCACCGGCCAACTGAACGGTATAGACCGAGCTGGTAACATCCACGATCTGGCCACGGAAGATATCAACCGTACGCTTGATCTCGGCACGCTGGGACCCGGTGGCCTTGAGCTTGACCAGCATCAGCTCACGCTCGATGTGGGAGCCTTCCGTCAGATCCACCAGCTTGACCACTTCAATCAGCTTGTTGAGCTGCTTGGTGATCTGCTCGATGACTTTGTCCGAGCCTGTGGTTGTTACCGTCAGGCGCGACAGGGTTTCGTCCTCGGTCGGCGCCACCGTCAACGTTTCAATGTTGTAGTTACGCTGCGAGAACAGACCAACAACACGGGACAGTGCACCGGGCTCGTTTTCAAGCAAAACAGAAATGATTCGACGCATGATCAGACCCTCTCCGTCTTGCTGAGCCACATGTCCTTCATTGAACCACGGGCCACCTGCATCGGGTAGACGTGTTCAAAACGGTCCACGTAGATATCAACGAAAACCAGCCGGTCTTTCATCGCCAGCACTTCTTTGAGCTTTGGCACCAGATCTTCCTTTCGGTCGATTCGGACACCAACGTGACCATAGGCCTCTGCCAGTTTGATGAAGTCCGGCAGGGACTCCATGTAGGACTGGGAGTGACGGGACTCGTAGTTCATGTCCTGCCACTGCTTGACCATACCAAGGGCCTGGTTATTCAGATTGATGATCTTTACTGGAATATCGTACTGACTACAGGTCGACAGCTCCTGGATATTCATCTGGATACTGCCTTCACCGGTAATGCAAAGCACCTCGTCATCGGGGAAGTTCAACTTGACCCCCATAGCCGCTGGCAAGCCGAAGCCCATGGTGCCAAGGCCGCCGGAGTTGATCCAGCGATTGGGTTTATCAAACTTGTAGTACTGGGCTGCAAACATCTGGTGCTGACCCACATCGGAGGTCACAAAGGCTTCACCATTGGTAAGCTTCCAGAGCGCCTCCACCACTTCCTGAGGCTTGATGACATCCGGGCTGGTCTCGTAACGCATGCCATGGAATGCCCGCCACTCTTCAATCTGCTTCCACCAGGCAGCAATTGCATCGGCGTCAGGCTTTTCCTTGCTCTCTTTGACGAGAGTGATCATTTCCTTAAGCACCGCATCCACCGGGCCAACAATGGGAACATCCGCATCAATGGTTTTGGAGATGGAGGCCGGGTCGATATCGATATGGACAATGCGGGCACCGGGACAGAATTTTTCTGTCGCGTTGGTCACCCGGTCATCGAATCGCGCCCCCACGCAGAGGATAAGATCCGAATGATGCATGGCCATGTTGGATTCGTAGGTGCCATGCATGCCCAGCCAGCCGATGTGCTGAGTATCGGAGGCCGGATAACACCCAATGCCCATCAGAGTGTTGGTAATCGGATAACCCAACATCCTGACCAACTCGGTCAGCTGATCCGTGGCCTTGCCGAGGATGACACCGCCGCCCGCATAAATTATGGGACGCTTGGCTGCCATGAGCATATCGACGGCTTTCTTGATCTGCCCAGCGTGGCCACGAATGGCCGGATTGTACGAACGGAGCTTGACCTTCTTGGGAAAGACATACTCGTAACGCTCGTTTGGCGTTGTCATATCTTTCGGGATATCAACAACAACCGGTCCGGGACGACCTGTTGAGGCAATGTAATAGGCCTTGCGAACGATCTCGGGGATCTCTTCCGGATGACGGACACTCAGGTTGTGTTTCACGACAGGACGGGAGACACCGATCATATCGGTCTCCTGGAATGCATCTTCACCAATCAGAGTCGATGCAACCTGACCGCACAGGACCACCATCGGGATGGAATCCATGAAGGCAGTGGCAATGCCAGTGATGGTGTTGGTGGCTCCAGGACCCGAGGTCACCAGAACGGTGCCCGGTAATCCGGTAGCACGGGCATAACCGTCGGCCATGTGGACCGCAGCCTGCTCGTGACGCACCAGAATGTGCTTGACTTTGTCCTGCCTGAACAGCGCGTCATAAATATGCAACGCTGCACCACCCGGATAGCCATATATGTATTCGATCCCCTCATCTTGCAGGGACCGGATCAGCATATCGGCGCCAGACAATAACTCCACGATGTTCTACCCTCTTCTACGAGTGAATGAGCCGGGAAACGTCCCGGTTGCCTGGATGTCCGGACATCATGCTTCTTGTGAAAGCTGAACCGGATACTCCGCCACACCAGCTATTAAGAGGTTGTCTCCTGGCCAGCCGCCCTCCTGAGGGTTGCGGAGAACGGCCAATCAACGGGTTGCACGTAAGCAACAACCAGTCCGCGACCTGCGCGGGGCATTCAGTGTGGTAATTAACGGGGGATACTCGCTCGGGATTGCCTGCCGTATTGACCCCAGTCTTCAGGCAATCGGTAATTTTGACAGCGCTAAACTCCCTGTCAATAGCGGCGGCTGTTTTCTCTGCCCGTACCCACCGAAGGTCTGCCATACTTTGTGCAACTATTTGAACCAGATTGAAGAAACTTGCCTTTACAAATGGCATGATAAACATAGGCTAACATAGAGACGGGGCCGCTACGGGCGGAACTTCGACAAGGCTAACGCGGAATGAGCAACGGCATGAACAGAAAAACCCTCACCCTGGCAGTACTTCTGGCTGCGACACCATCAATGGCTTTCGCGGCTTCCGTGTATAAATGGACCGACGAAGACGGGGTTACGCACTTTGGCGATCGGCAGCCAACCGGACAGCAGGCGGAGTCCGTCAATGTTCGCACCGGCAAATCCTCCGGAGGCAACCGGATGAGCCCGCAGGAACAATTGGAACAGCTCGAAACCCAGGAAGCCAAAGAAAGCGAGAAGCGCCAGGAAAGCGCCGTAGAGGAAGCGCGGCGCAAACAACGGGAAGCCAACTGCGAAACCGCACGCACCAATCTTAAGCTAATTCAGCAGAACAGCAGGATCCGTATAGAAGAGGAAGGGGAACTGCGGTACCTGACCCCCGAAGAAATCGAGGAGCAGAAACAGCAGTTTGAGAAAATCGCAGAGGAAAACTGCGGCGAACCTGCCGAAGGTTAATGCAAGAGACACTCTGGTTGGATCCGGACGAGGGAGAGCACAATGCTCCGCCTCGTCGCTCCTGACATTACGCTTTCAAGAACTCCAAACCATGATCTTTGACCGACCCACGAATGGTATCACCGGGCAGGAAGTCCCCTTGCAATAACCTCTGGGCCAGCGGATTCTCAATCATTCGTTGAATGGCCCGCTTCAATGGACGCGCACCGTAAACGGGGTCGTAGCCAACTTCCGCCAGCAACTCCATCGCTGCGTCGTCCAGCATCAACGACATATCCTGCTCTTTCAGGCGCTTGCCCAGAGCATTAATCTGAATCCGGGCAATGCCCTGAATCTGACTTTCAGCCAGCGGATGAAACACCACCACTTCATCCACCCGGTTAATGAACTCTGGCCTGAAGTGAGTACCCACTACGTCCATAACGTCCTTCTTCATGGACTCGTAGTTTTCCTCACCCGCTTTCTGCTGAATGATGTCCGACCCCAGGTTTGAGGTCATCACGATGACGGTATTGCGAAAATCCACCGTTCTGCCCTGACCATCTGTAAGGCGCCCATCCTCAAGCACCTGCAACAGAATATTAAATACGTCCGGGTGCGCCTTCTCAACTTCATCCAACAACAACACTGAGTAGGGCCGGCGGCGGACGGCCTCGGTCAGGTAGCCACCCTCTTCATAACCAACGTATCCCGGAGGGGCACCGATCAGCCGAGCGACGGAATGCTTCTCCATGAACTCAGACATGTCGATTCGAACCATGGCCTCCTCGGTATCAAAGAGGAACGACGCCAGGGCTTTGCAGAGCTCAGTCTTACCCACACCGGTCGGCCCCAGGAACAGGAAAGAACCATTAGGGCGGTGAGGGTCTGACAGTCCTGCACGGGACCGACGAACCGCGTTGGACACGGCCTCAACGGCTTCGTCCTGACCGATGACACGTCCATGGAGGGCTTCCTCCATTCGCATCAGCTTGTCGCGTTCGCCCTCGAGCATCTTCGAAACCGGAATACCCGTCCACTTGGACACCACTTCGGCGATTTCCTCATCGGTCACGCGGTTACGCAGCAGCTTCATCTCCATCATTTCCGCCTGGCTCGCCATATCCAGTTGGCGCTCCAGCTCCGGAATCCGGCCGTATTGCAACTCCGACATGCGCCCGAGATCGCCTGCACGGCGGGCATTTTCCAGGTCGATCCGGGCTTGTTCCAGTTGACTCTTGATCTTCTGGGAACCATGCAGTGCCGCTTTTTCGGTATTCCAGACCTCTTCCAGGTCCGCGTACTCACGCTCGATACCGGAGATGACATCCGAGAGCTCAGAAAGCCGCTTCTTGGAGGCGGCATCGGTTTCCTTTTTCAACGCCTCCCGCTCTATTTTCAATTGGATCAGACGCCGCTCAAGGCGATCCAGCGCTTCTGGCTTGGAGTCCATCTCCATGCGGATCTGGCTTGCAGCCTCATCCACCAGATCAATGGCCTTGTCCGGCAACTGACGGTCAGCGATGTAACGATGAGACAACTTGGCCGCTGCGATGATGGCACCGTCTGTGACCTCCACGCCGTGATGAACTTCGTAGCGCTCCTTCAGGCCGCGGAGGATCGCTATGGTGTCCTCCTCGGTAGGCTCGGAGACCAGTACCTTCTGGAACCGACGCTCAAGGGCGGCGTCTTTCTCAATATTTTCGCGATACTCGTCAAGGGTGGTGGCGCCCACGCAATGTAGCTCCCCGCGCGACAGGGCGGGCTTGAGCATATTGCCGGCGTCCATGGAACCTTCCGCTTTACCGGCGCCGACCATGGTGTGAATTTCGTCGATGAACAGGATGATCTGTCCTTCCTGCTTGGACAACTCATTCAGCACGGATTTGAGGCGCTCTTCAAACTCACCCCGGAACTTGGCGCCCGCAATCAGCGAGCCCATATCCAAAGACAGCACGCGCTTGTTCTTGAGCCCTTCTGGCACCTCGCCGTTGACAATGCGCTGGGCAAGTCCTTCTACAATTGCGGTTTTACCCACACCGGGCTCACCAATGAGCACCGGATTGTTCTTGCGACGACGCTGCAGTACCTGAATGGTCCGACGGATTTCATCATCGCGACCAATCACCGGGTCCAATTTGCCAGCCTCGGCACGTTCGGTCAGATCAATGGTGTATTTGGAAAGCGCCTGTCGATGCTCTTCTGCAGACGCATCGTCAACCGACTCACCGCCTCTGACCTCATCGATGGCACGCTCCAATGCGGATTTGTCGACACCCTGCTCCCGCAGAACCCGCCCAAGGCTGCCCCGATCCTCTAGTGCGGCCAGCAGCAGCAATTCGCTGGAAATGAACTGGTCACCACGTTTCTGCGCCAGCTTGTCGGCAATATTGAAGAGCCGGCCCATATCGTTTGACATAGAGACATCGCCGGCAGAGCCCTGCACTTCCGGCAGGTTTTCAATCTCCCGGGCCACAGCCTGGCGTATCCGGGAAGGCTCAGCGCCCGATTGTTTCAACAGCGGCTTGATGGAGCTGCCTTCCTGGTCCATCAGCGCCTGCATCAGGTGCACGGGTTCTATAAAGTTGTGATCCCTGCCTACCGCTAGCGACTGGGCGTCGGCCAGTGCTGTCTGGAGTTTGCTGGTCAGTTTGTCGATTCTCATAATTCGGTCTTCCCAAATCTCTGTCACTGAACCGATGGGAGAATTCCATCGGCGACATTGCGTCTGCTTTGACAGTTAATGTAGGGGCGATTGGTGGGAGTTCAAGCAGACCGGACGGGAAAGTGTCAGAAAATTGACGAATGTCATGAGATGAATATCAGGCTTGCCATTCTCCCGGTTTGCCCGTCTCGACGATAGGAGAAAAAACGCTCACGATCGGTCACCGTGCAGAATTCACCACCGTAGACCTGAAGCACACCTGCCATTGCCAGCCTCTGCCGGGCAAGCTCATAGATATCCGCAAGATAATGGGTAGGATTTCGAGGGCTGGAAATGAACGCATCACCCGATTGGGAATCGCTCATCAGGAAAGCCTCCCTGACCTCGGGGCCAACCTCAAACTGCTCAGGACCAATGGCCGGCCCCAACCACGCCAGGACGGCAGCAGGATTACCCAGATACTCAACCGTTCGCTCCAGAACACCACCACACAAGCCGCGCCAGCCAGCATGGGCAGCGGCCACCTGGCCACTGGCGGGGTTACAGAAAAGCACCGGAAGACAGTCCGCTGTCATCACCACACATGCCACCCCAGGCTGGGAGGTCACACTGGCATCCGCGGTGACCGCACCCGACTGCGGCAACTCAACAACGTCAGTACCATGAACCTGGTTAAGCCAACCGAACGACTGAGCGCCGGGCTCAGCCCACTGCCCAAGCAGGGACCGATTTTTCGCAACATCATCGGGATGATCTCCCACATGCGTGCCGAGGTTCAGGGATTGCCACGGCGCTTGGCTGACCCCGCCCATTCTCGTCGTGCATGCGGCATGCACCCAAGACGGAGCGGGCCAGTCAGGGACAATCACCGGCAGTTCAGACGTCATGGTTCTCCAACTCCTTAACGTGCTTTCGAAGTGCGGCCAGCAGACCTTCGATGTCATCGGGCAGTGGCACCTCCCAAGCCAGTATCTCACCGGTTTGCGGGTGTTCCAATGTCAACTGGCGTGCATGGAGCGCCTGCCGCTGGAAACTGGCAAGCACGTCCCTCAGTTCGTCTGTTGTGCCTTTCGGCAGACGTAGTCGACCGCCATACTGAGGGTCGCCCACCAATGGATGTTTCACGTGGGCCATATGCACCCGTATCTGGTGGGTACGGCCGCTCTCCAGCTTACAGCGAACGTGGGTGTGCGCTGCGAACCGCTCCACCAGGCGATAATGCGTTACCGCCGGCTTACCGGTAGGCACGACCGCCATTTTCTTGCGCTCACGAGGGTGGCGACCAATCGGTGCATCCACCGTCGAGCCTCCAGTAAGGGTGCCAACCACAATGGCTTCGTATTCCCGCCCCATGGTCCGGGTCTGCAACTGGTCGACCAGCGATGTGTGAGCAATCAGGCTGCGCGCTACCACCATGATGCCGGACGTATCTTTGTCGAGACGATGCACAATCCCTGCTCTGGGCAGGTTCTCCACTTCCGGGGCATGGTTGAGCAGGGCATTGACCAGGGTGCCGTCAGCGTGGCCTGCCGCCGGGTGGACCACGAGGCCCGCAGGCTTGTTAATGACCAACAGGTGCTCGTCTTCATACACAATATCCAAGTCTATCGATTCCGCTTCCCAACTGACTTGCGCTTCCGGCTCCGCATCCAGATCGAGCCGGTCGCCCAGCATTACCTTGTCCCGGGGCTTACAGGTTTTTCCATTGACCGTCAGTGCGCCGCTTTTGATCCAGCCCTGCAGTCGGGAGCGCGAGTGCTCCGGCATCAGTTCGGCCGCAGCCTGATCCAGGCGGCGGTCGCTGTGCTCCGGTGGAATGGAGAAGCTGGCGATAATACGGTTTTCAGATGACATTGAGCCCCCGGGGCCGGTATGAGTGTTACGTTTGAGTCAGAATTTCTGAATCCACGGCGCGTGCCACTGCACATGTGAACGGATCCCCGTTACAATGGCCGACGTTTCGAATTTTGCCATTATACGGGATTCCGGCATGAGATCAGTTGTCCGATTACTGCTAGTCACCACCGCAGCGCTATTCATCAGTGCCTGCGCATCGAACGATAAGCAGGAAGAAGTGCTGCCGGAACAAACCTATTACGAAAATGCCCGCGATGCGATGAACTCGGGCAACTTCAACGAAGCCGAGCAGAACCTCGACTATCTGGAAACCTACTACCCATTTGGCCGCTATGCGGAACAGGCCCAATTGGACCTCATTTATGCCCGCTACCAGAATCTTGACCTGGAAGGGGCCCGCGCGGCGGCAGACCGTTTTCTCAGACTGAATCCACAGAGCGATCACGCCGACTATGCGCTCTATATGCGAGGCCTGGCATCCTATAATCTGGATATTGGCCTGGCTGCCCGCTACTTCCCGGTGGACGTTTCGGCAAGAGACCCCGGCGAACAGCGCCAGGCGTTCCGGGACTTTTCCGAGCTGCTGAACCGCTACCCCTCCAGCGAATACGCTCCAGATGCCCGCCAGCGCATGATTGCGATCCGCAACCGCCTAGCTGAACTGGAACTTTACGCGGCACGATATTACATCAGCCGTGAAGCTTACATCGCGGCGAACAACCGAGCTCGATACATTATCGAAAATTATTCAACGACGCCGTCCGTCGAAGAAGCCTTGATCATCCTGGCGGAAACGTTCCGTTTCATGGATCTGAAAAAAGGAGCAACGGATGCCGTGGCAATGCTGAAAGAGAACTTCCCGGACAGCGCCGCCTTCAATGAGAACGGAGAGTTCCAGCCAGACATACTCAAACGCGAGGACCGCTCCCTGTCTAGCGTGGTGACCTTCGGCCTGATGGGCGACGAATAAGATTTGGTAGGGCTGCCCGAGCAATCAGGCAGCCCGCTGGCAATCTACTTCCCGCTTTTCCAGCCATTGGTGATCGGATACCGCCGATCCTTACCAAAACCCCTTTCGGTAATTCTCACGCCAATCGGCGCCTGCCTGCGCTTATATTCGTTAATATCCACCAGCCGCACCACGCGATCGACATCCGCCCTGTCGAATCCCTGCACCACAATGGCATCGGCACTGAGATCCCGCTCCACATAGAGATTGAGGATCTGATCAAGAACGTCGTATCCCGGCAGGCTATCCTCGTCTTTCTGATCCGGTGCCAGCTCTGCCGACGGCGGACGGGTAATGACCCGTTCCGGAATCACCTGCGAAACACTGTTCCGATACCAGGCGAGGCGAAAAACCAGGGTTTTGGGAACGTCCTTGAGCACATCAAAGCCGCCGGCCATATCCCCGTACAGGGTCGAGTAGCCCACCGCCATTTCACTTTTGTTGCCAGTCGTCAGCACCAGCGAACCGAACTTGTTGGACAGAGACATCAACAGAACGCCCCGCAGCCGGGCCTGCAGATTCTCCTCGGTGGTGTCAGGTTGCGTGCCCTCAAACGGGGCCGCCAATGTTTTCATAAAGGCATCATACATCGGCTCAATGGAGAACACGTCGTATTGAACGCCCAGGGCCACGGCCTCGGCTTCCGCGTCTTCAATACTCATACCCGAGGTATAGCGAAAAGGCATCATCACCGCGCGTACCCGGTCGGCCCCCAGGGCATCCGCCGCAACAGCCAGGGTCACCGCTGAATCGATACCGCCGGAGAGCCCCAGAACAACGGATTTAAAACCATTCTTGTTGACGTAGTCCCGCACTCCCAGGACCAGGGCCTTGTAGACATTTTCCTCCAGCGACGGTTCGGCAACGGCAGGCTGCGGGATTGGCTGGCAATGATGCTCACAGACGAAGTCCACCGGATAGAGCCCTTCGCTGAACTGTGGTGCTTCGGCTGCAAGCACCCCGGAATGGTCGTAAACCACAGAGCCACCATCAAAGACCAGTTCGTCCTGCCCGCCAATCAGATTGACGTAGACAATACTCACCCGATTCTCAAAAGCCTTGCGTTCTACCAGAGCCTTTCGCCGCACCTGCTTGTCAATATCGTAGGGTGATGCATTGAGGTTGACGACCAGTCTGGCGCCTGCCGCGGCAGCGTCTTCCACCGGCCCCTCGCTCCAAATGTCCTCACAGATGGTAATGCCCACTGGCACCCCTTTGATATCCATGACCAGAGTATCCACGCCATTGGCAAAATAGCGCTTCTCGTCGAAAACCTGATAATTGGGAGGAAACCGCTTGAAGTAGCGACCGGTTATATTTCCCTGCTCAATGGCGACCGCAGCGTTGTAAAGTAGAGCGCCCTCCCGTATCGGAGCCCCCACGATGATGGCGGGGCCCAGATGCTCCCCGCGCAAGGTTTCCAGCGCGTCTGCAACGCGCACATCCATACTAGGCCTTAATAAAAGGTCTTCCGGTGGGTAACCGGTAAGACACAATTCCGGGAACACAACCAGATCCGCCTGATGCTCCTGTTCCGCGCGTCGGGTCGCCTCAATCACCTTTTGGGTATTGCCAGGGATATCGCCCACCAGAAAATCGAGTTGGGCCATCACTACCCGAAGTTTTCCGGGCCCCTGACCATCCTTTTGCACGGACATAACGCAGCTCCTGTAACTCATTGCCATTAAAAGGCTATTATAACCCCGCAAGACATCAGAATTCTCGCGGGATATCCACTGGACGATGGCGCAACCAACCACTCCTGATCAGCAGCCCATTACCGATACACCACCCTCAAACCAGAGGGGCCGGCTGTTTCGGGTCTATAACCACTACCGTGTAGTCGTCAGCGTTATACTGGTGGCGTTGCTGTTTGTGGACCCTATAAACTTCGACTCCCGCTTCCGGGCAATGGATTATTACCAGGCCGGGGTGGTCTGCTATCTCGCCATCAATGGCTTCATTGCCCTGACAATGCTGGCAGGGTTTCAGCCCAGAAGCCGCCATATCACAGTATCCATATTGATGGACATCCTGCTCCTGCATGGACTCCTGATTGCCAGCACCGGCATTACCAATGGCCTGGCGAATCTGGTTATCGTTTCCGTGGCTGCAGGCAACATACTTACCCCTACCAGGATCGGCACCTTCTACGCGGCGTTGGGTGCTATCTGTTCTCTGGGCATCTCGGCCTGGTCCGTGCTGGTGTTTGATGACTCCGCCGATGAAATTGTTCGCGCTGGCTCCCTGGGCATTCTCTATTTTGCCGCAGCGTTCATCCTCCAATACATATCCCGGCGCATGCTGCGAAGCGAAGCGCTTGCCAGTTCCCGAGCCCGCAGCATTGCCGAACTGGAGCAGATCAATCGCCAGATTATCCAGCGCATGAGAACCGGCATACTTGTTCTCGACCGGTTCGGGCGAATCCGCCTGGCTAATGCTGCTGCGGAAGAATTGCTGTTTGGCACTGCCACCGAGGACTCGAAATTACCCAGCCGGGGACGAAATCTGCCACGGCCGCTCCGAAGAGGCCTCGATACCTGGCTGAAAGACCCTGCCCGCAGAACAGAACCTTTCCAGGCTACACAAACCTCGCCCGTGGTACAGGCCAATTTCACTCAGCTCGATCAGCAGCGCGGCGACCAGATCCTGGTATTTATCGATGACATGAGCAGGGTGACGCAACAGGCCCAGCAAATGAAGCTGGCGTCCCTGGGGCGGCTGACCGCAGGTATTGCCCATGAAATTCGGAACCCGCTGGGGGCCATCAGCCACGCGTCCCAATTGATGAACGAATCCCCCAACCTGGATGAGGGGGATCGCAAAATGCTGGACATCATCGAACGGCATTCCCGACGGGTTAACGGCATCATCGAAAATGTGCTTGACCTGTCGAGACGACGCGCTGCCGACACCGACCTCATTGACGTCGACAAATGGTTATCCGCGTTCCGCGACGATTACCTGCAAACCCAGAGTAACGAACACCAGAAATCCGACGAGATTCTGCTTCGCACCGAACGCAACCTACCCCTGGCGCGCTTTGATGTCAGCCAGATTGAACAAGTGATGGTCAACCTCTGTGACAATGGCCTCCGGTATAGTAAACAGGCGACCGGCGAACGGCGCATAGAACTGTATGCAGGTGTGACCGCCGATGGCGAGCGCGCCTACGTGGATGTTCGCGATTTCGGCCCGGGCATCGCTCCGGAGCACCGCGTGTCTGTTTTTGAACCTTTTTTCACAACCGACAAGAGTGGGACGGGACTCGGCCTTTATCTGGCTCGAGAACTGTGCGAGGCTAATCAGGCTCACCTGTCCCTGGTAGAGGACAACCAGCCCGGCTGTTGTTTCCGCATTACATTCGCCCACCATGGACGGATGATCTAACAAATCCGGAAGCCCGGTAGTCTGAATAACGACATGGAACCGATAACAATCCAATGACCACTCATACCGCCCTGATCGTAGACGACGAACCCGACATCCGGGACCTTCTGGAAATCACACTCAGCCGTATGGGAATAACAACCCTGACCGCGCCAGACATCACCTGCGCGAAGAAGCTTCTGGGTGAACACAAACCACAACTCTGCCTGACAGACATGAACCTGCCCGATGGCAACGGCATCGAGCTTGTGCACTGGATACAGCAGAATACGCCCTGTACCCCTGTGGCTGTAATCACGGCCTACGGCAACATGGATACGGCCATTGAATCCCTGAAGGCCGGTGCCTTCGATTTTGTGTCCAAGCCGGTTGAGCTTCCGCGGCTTCGGGAGTTGGTCAACAGTGCTCTCCGGTTGTCGGAGGCCGAAGCCAACACTCAGGACACTGACGATGAACCGGGTCTGTTACTCGGCAAATCAACAGAAATTCAAAAACTCCGAAGCCAAACTCGGAAACTGGCCAGAAGCCAGGCACCCGTTTTCATCAGCGGGGAATCGGGTAGCGGTAAAGAACTGGTCGCAAGAATGATTCATTTGCAGGGTCCTCGCCGCGACGGTCCCTTTATAGCTGTCAACTGTGGAGCCATCCCCTCTGAACTCATGGAGAGTGAATTTTTTGGGCACAAAAAGGGCAGCTTTACCGGGGCCGTTGAAAACAAAGACGGCCTGTTTCGATCTGCCAACGGTGGCACTTTGTTTCTGGACGAAGTTGCTGACCTGCCTCTGGCAATGCAGGTAAAACTCCTGAGGGCAATTCAGGAAAAGGCTGTCCGCCCGGTTGGCGATACCAAGGAAGTTCCGGTGGATATCCGGGTACTAAGCGCGACCCATAAGAACCTTCCAGATCTGGTTCAGGAAGGCATTTTTCGGCAAGACCTTTTCTACCGGATCAACGTCATTGAACTGGCCGTGCCTCCTCTGCGGGAACGACCAGACGACATTTCCTTGCTTGCTCGCCACATTCTCGAAAGAATCGGTAAAGAATATGAATGCGAACCCGCCTCGCTAACCCAGGGCGCCATCGGGCGGCTCAAACAGTACGATTTCCCGGGCAACGTAAGGGAACTCGAAAATGTTCTGGAGCGCGCCTTTACGCTTTGCGATGCCGATCAAATTGATGCCGGCGATCTGCACCTGGGAAATGGTGTACAGACGGCGTCGTCTCCCACCCAGGTTATCGCGGAAGGCGAGGCCAACGATGACGGGACTGCCCCGGTGCCCGATGGCGAGATTGACCTGGAAAACTACCTGGAGAACATAGAGAGACAAGCCATCGAGAAGGCTCTGGAAGCCACCCGATGGAATAAAACGGCGGCCGCTAAGCGTCTGGGAATCAGCTTTCGAGCGCTTCGGTACCGCCTCAAGAAGCTGGGAATGGAGTGAACGGTATCTCAGAATTCTCTCGCCGGTAACCACCGTTCATTGATATACGGTAGAATTCATGTCGCTTTTCTACAGGATGTAAAAAAGCGCCCAGACCAAACCACCAACATGGATGTTGACTATGCGATACCCTGCCCGAACCAGGGGCTTCACCCTGGTTGAACTTATTCTCACGCTCGCTCTGGTCGCAATGCTCGCCGGAATTGCCAGCACCTCCTGGACTCGGCTTATCTCCTCAACGCGCCACACCGATGTGATCAACGACACTCGCCGGATGTTTGCCGTCGCACGATCCTACGCCGTTCACCAGAAAACCCTGACCACCGTGTGCCCGCTGTCTCCCGCGCTGAGGTGTACCGATGACTGGAATAACGCCGTCTCCGTCTTTCCAGACAGAAACAACGACAAGCGGCCGGATGCGGGAAAAGTCCACCGGGTGTTCACGCTCACGAGGGGGCAGTCCAGCCTCTATTCCCGAACAGCCGGAAGAGGCTACTTCCAGCTATCTGCCAAAGGTATGAGTCACGGCACCATGGGAAGCCTCGTCGCGTGTTCTGCATCAACCAACGGAAGATTTGACATGAGTTACCTGGCCCTCAATATTGGCGGCCGCATTCGGACACTCCATGACGAAGACGGGGATGGGAAAATCAAACTTCCCTGGGGAACGACCATCACCTGCCCTGGCCCATGAACAAAGGCCCGATGGTCGCCCCCAGAGTGTGACCGAAACCTCATCTTCAGCCGCCGAATACCGCCCATACCGGATGTTCGACCGTTCATCGAATAGGCGATGCATATCTATGGCGCCTTTGGTTTACTAACCTGAGGCTTACCAACGGAATTTGGCATGTTGAAGAGAACCGCAGGTTTCACGCTCATAGAACTACTCATCACGATGGTCATTCTCGCGATCATTGCGACTGTTGCGCTCCCCGGCTTTGGCAGGCTGATAGAAAGCAATCGGCTGGTAACCGGCACGAACTTGCTGGTGTCATCCATTAAACTTGCAAGAACAGAAGCCATCAAACGCGGCACAAACGTCACGTTCAGTACCGATGGTGGCCTGGGGGGCGGTTGGTGTGTGCACGAAGGCGATGACGCCGGGGACTGCGCCAATGACCAGATTCGCGGGTTCGAGTCACCTGGTAATCTTACCTTTACTGAAAGCGTAGGCGATCTGGTGTTTGACCGGCGCGGGTTTCTTGTTCCACAAGCTGCTCAAACCTTTACCGTCGCTCCGGTCGGCTGTGCCAGTGGTGACATATCCTTCCGAAGGATCCGGGTAAGCCCGGTTGGACGAACCGAAGTAGATGACGGAGAAGTATGCCCGTGACTCCAACTATGACTCAGACATCTAAGCACCGCTCCGGCCTGGCTTCCCCGAGACACCAGTCCGGTCTTGGAATGATCGAGATCCTCATTACTGTCTTGGTCCTTGCCATCGGCATACTGGGCGTTGCTTCAACACAGGTCGTTTCCCTGCAAATGAACTCTCAGTCCCAGAGCCGGAGCCAGGCGGTCCTGCTCGCGGAAGACCTGCTGGACCGAATTCGTGCGAATTCCGACAATCCCGGTGACTATGCCCTGGCTCAGGACGACGCGCAGGGCGCTGATGGTGGTGATTGCGCCACATCTTTCGTACCGGCAAATGCAACCGTTGCAGCCAACGACATTGCCGCCTGGGAAAACAGCCTCGCCTGCCTTCTTCCAGAGGCTGAGCGTACCGTTGCAGTCGATCCCTTAACCAACGTGGTTACAGTCACCATAGACTGGAACCAGAACGACCAGGCCATGAACCCTGTAGTAGTGAGGACTCAGATTTGATCATGTCAAAGTTCCGCGCTCCCTCTGCCCCCGATACTCGTCCTGGGGCCAGCCAATCAGGCCTGTCGCTGGTTGAGCTGCTGATTGCAACAGCTCTCGGCCTCATTCTTACGCTTGGAGTAATCCAAATTTATCTGAGCGGGAATGAGACCTATCGTCAGACGCAGGGCCTTGCCCACGCGCAGGAAAGCACCCGATTTGTTTCCGCCGTCCTGACACCGGATCTCCGTTCTGCCGGCAGTTTTGGCTGCCTTGCAGAAATGGGCAGACCACTTGACCAGGTTGTCGACAACCGCCTGAATGGCGGCCTGGCGGTACCACTGGATCAGGCACTCCAGGGCTGGGAGTACACGGGAACCGGCCCGGGAGATAGCGTCACGCTGGCAAACGCCATGGCAACGCCCGGCGCCGGTAACTGGGCCTCAGGAACCGCTGGTGCGAACCTGCCCGCCGATCTTGCGGGTTCCGTGATCACCAATTCCGATGTCATTATTGTCAATGCCCTGACTTCTATTGGTGTGCCGTTAAACCCCGCCGTTCCCCAGAATGGTAACAGTATTAACCTTGCTGACGACTCAGGAGTGGAGGCCGGATCCGTCGTTCTGGCCACCCGTGGCGATTGCTCTGAAGGCGAAATGTTTCAGAAGAGCAACAATGCCAATTCCAATTCCATCGTAATGGCTGGCGGCAATGTCAATCCGGGCAATAACGGTAATAACTTCAATCTGAATTACGACCCTCAAACCAGGGTCTATCAGTTTACGTCAATGGCCTATTACATCGGCCAGGGCACCAACGGAGAGCCTGCCTTATTCCGGCGCATGATGACACCGCTCCAGAACCCCCAGGAGCTGGTCTCCGGCGTTGAAACATTGCAGATCCTCTATGGCGAAGATACCGGTGGAACCAGCGCCGCGGATGATTATGTCCCCGCCGACGAGGTAGTCGACTGGAACACCATCGTGAGTGTTCGATTCTCGGTCATGACCCGCAGCCAGGACGAAGTGCTGGAAGAAGAAAATAATCGCAACTTTGACATGCTTGGCAGTGAAGTCTCCCAGGCAAACAACGGGGACCGACGTGTTCGGCTTATCTCCGTCAGCACCACTGCACTCAGGGGGAGAATGTAATGAAAGCGACCCGGAATCGAGTGAAGCCGCCTATGGTAGACGTTAGCCCTCATACTAAACGCCAGCGCGGAGCGACCTTGATCGTGGCCCTTGTCATGCTGCTGATCATTTCTCTGCTAGCCATCGGCGGCATGCAGGGATCCGTGATGCAGGAACGCATGGCGAGCAACGCTCACGACAGTGCGATTTCGTTTCAGGCTTCAGAAGCGACGTTACGACAGAGTGAAAACGATATTCTGAACACCCCAGGTACCCGTGTGACAGCCTTCAGCGAGGCAATGCTCGACAGCCCGTGGGATTGGGATGGCAACAACCCTGCCCGATCTGGCACCGGGGTCGCTGGTCCGGATGTAAGCGCACAACCTGCCTACCATCTCGCGCGTCTTGCGGATGTGTGCCCGATCGAACCCGGACAGCCCTGCTTCGAGCGCTACCTGGCAACGTCTCGGGCCCAAGGGGGAAGCGATGAAGCAGTCACAGTACTCCAATCTACGGTTTTGTTACCACCAGAGTAAATGACGGCGTGTGTTAAAAACCGTCGCCAGACAAACATCACAATGAATTGCTGACTCCAACTGGAGAGTTTGCCATGAAAACGTTCAAGACAGCATCACACAAGCGCTCGCGCTACTCGAAACTAAGCGTCTTCAGCACCAGCCTTGTGTTTTCAATCTGCACAATGCAATCCGCCATGGCACAGGTCAACCTGGCTCAGGTGCCACTGTTTCTGAAAGAATCTGTCGATTCAAACCTGGTGTTTGTCTATGACGATTCCGGATCCATGGCGTGGCGTTACATGCCCGATGACCTTGATGGGCATGGCGGCAACCGGTATTACTACTCCAGCCGTGTGAACAAGATCTACTACGACCCAACAATAACGTATCAGCCGCCATTCAAGCCAGACGGCAGTAGTCGTTATCCTGACTCGGATTATAACAACGCGTGGGTAAACGGGTTTGATCAATCCGATGGAAGGGATGATCTTCGTGACGATATACGTTTCGATAGTATCGGGAGCATCGAAGAAGGTTTCTACATGCAGTTCAACTCCTCCACGAGTTGCGACAGCAACCCCCGACAAAATGATTGTTACACCCCCGTTCTTCTCAATAATGCATCCGCCGAGATCAAGCAGAACTATGCGAACTGGTTTTCCTATTACAGCACGCGGACCCTGGCGGCCAAATCGGGGATCACGGAAGCCTTCTTTGATCTTCCAGACAATATCCGGGTTGGCTATGGCGCCATTAACGTCAACAACAACACCATTGATGGCGTAAACGACACAGATACCCTTGTCAGTGGAGTGCGCCCATACACAGCTGCTCGACGCCAGCAATTTCTAACCTGGCTTCACAACAAGAGTGTAAACGGCGGCACCCCACTGAGAACGGCACTCAGGGATGTCGGCAAGTACTATTCCCGTACTGACAATCGGGGCCCGTGGGGAGAAATTCCTGGCACCAATGACAGTACCGCACATATTGAATGCCGCCAAAGTTTCTCCCTTATTATGACCGATGGTATCTGGAACGGAAGCAGCCCCTCTGTCGGAAATGTCGACAATACGCCGGGACCGTCCTACACCAATCCGGACCCCGATGGCTCCGATTTCAACTACACAGCCGTGTCGCCATTTACCGACGGGCATTCCAACACTCTGGCGGATGTTGCGATGCAGTACTGGAAAAACGATCTGCGCACAGACCTCGGTAACAAGGTCCCCGTCACATCGACCGACCCGGCATTCTGGCAGCACATGACAACCTTCACGATCGGGCTAGGCGTCACAGGCGACATCAAGGAAGCCGATGCACTTGCTGCACTCGACCCGGACAACAACATCACCATCAACTGGCCCGAACCTGGCTCGAACCGAAGCCCTGCCAACATTGATGACCTGCTCCATGCGGCGATCAACGGTCGCGGTGGCTATGCCAGCGCGCAGAACCCGAAGGAGTTCGCCGACGAAATCAAGAGTTTCCTTGGTGATGTAATTGCTCGCTCACAGACATCTGCCTCATCCGCAGCTGTCAGTTCGGCAGTCTTGCGCGCTGACTCCCTGGGTTTCTTTGCGGGCTTCCGCAGTGAAGACTGGTCCGGCACTTTGTCAGGGTTCAGCTTCGACCAGGGCAAACAGCTCTGGGATGCCGAAGAAATTCTGCGACAGACGCTCCCGACAGACCGGAAATTGATCACCCACAATGGAAGTAGCGGCATTGATCTGGAATTCGCATCGGCCAGCTCTCTTTCTAACCTCTCGGCTGCTCAACGCGATGCGCTGAATGCCGACCCAACACTGAACGCCACTCAAGATAACCTTGGCCATAATCGACTGGCCTGGCTTCATGGCGACAATGACGCTCACGCAACTCTCCGAAGCAGGCAGGGCACTGACGCTGGAGGTAATACCGTCCTCCGGCTTCTGGGTGATGTCATCAACGCGAACCCGCAGTTCGTCGGTAAAACCAACTATGGGTTTGCACGCCTGGGTGGTACCGAAGGGAGCGAATACGGTTCATTCCGATCTACTAATACTTACCAAACCCGGATCGATGCACTGTATGTGCCTGCCAACGACGGCATACTGCACGCCTTCGATGGCGAAACCGGCAAAGAGCTCTTTGGCTACATTCCATCAGAACTGCTGCTCCCCTCGGGCTCAAATACATATGCCCGCATTTCAGAGCTGATGAAGCCCAACTACACCCACCGATACTTCATGGATGGCACACCACGAGTACAGGATGCCTATATTGATAAGGACGGAAACGGTTCCGAGTGGCGAACTGTGCTTCTGGGAACTATGGGCAAAGGTGGCAAAACAGTATTTGCGCTTGATATAACCGAGCCAGGCTCATTCTCTCCAGCAGATGATGTGCTGTGGGAGTTCCAACATCCGAATCTCGGATACGGAGTGACCGATCCGCAGATTTCCCGCCTCGACGATGGAACCTGGGTAGCCATTTTTGGAAATGGCTACAACGGGGCCAGCGGTCAATCCAGTCTGTTTGTTGTTGACCTGGAAACCGGCAATCTCGTCAAAGAACTCCAAACCGGAGCCGGTAGCGCTGCGAACTCAAACGGCCTTGCCTCCGCTACCATCACCAGTTTTCCGGAAACAGATGCCATCACCCGTTATGCCTACGCTGGCGATCTGTTAGGCAATTTTTGGCGATTCGACCTTACTGGAAACACTAACAAGTGGGACGCAACCAAAGTATTCACCGCCGAAAGCCCTGACGGTAATAGTCAACCGATCACTGTGGCTCCCCGGGTCGCGCTCAACCCCAATAACAGTGACGAACTCGTAGCAGCGTTCGGTACCGGTAGCTTCCTGCGAAACGGCGACGAAGGTGACTACGATGTCCAGACACTGTACGCCGTAAAAGACGATCTGACCGCGTCAGGGCTGGAACGAGATGACCTGGTGCAACAGACCATCACCAGACAGGAAGATGTCGTTGTGAATAGGGCGTCAGGGAACGGTACCAACAGCTTTACGGTCCGGGAAACCTCCAGCAACCAGTCGACAAATCAGCAAGGCTGGTACCTGGACCTTGCCTACAACTCAAACAAACAGGGAGAGCGAGTTATCAGCCGGGCAACCTTCCCGTTTGGTGTAAACCCGGATCGGGTTCGATTCACTACCGTCATCCCTGATGATGACCCCTGCGGAAGCGGGCGTACCGGGTTTATTATGGATCTTAAACTGACAACCGGCGTTCCTTCTGAGGCCCCCGTGTTCGACCTTAACAGCGATGGCACCTTCAACGCGGGTGATATCGTAGGCGGCTATGCGCCAAGCGGCATCCAGGTGGGTTACGGCGGTGAAAACCGTACGATTGCGACCGAAGACGGCGACGCAGAAGTAGTGATACCGGGCCTGGATCCCAACCAGTTGTCACCGGGAGATCCATGCGAGGATGGACTCTGTGCCCGTTCCCTGGACTCAAGCATCGGCCGACAAACGTGGGAGCAGCTTCGCTAAGAAGCTGCCTTGGCCGATCACGAGCTAACTATCTTTTATTTGAGTAGCAGGAAAATACTATGATTACTCGCTTACTACTGAATCAACCACGCAGAGCTCTTGCCGTAGCCCTAATCGCATTGGCGGCAACAATGACAAGCGGCATGGCATTCGCCCAGGCGGACGATGAAGTCATGGAGGGCAATCCGATATCCCTCGAGAACGTTGTTTTTGAGGGAACCGTGAACTTTGTCCACCCCGATTCGTTCATGCTGGTCATTGACGACTATTCTTTCGTACTTGAGCGCGTCATCACGTTCAACGGTGGCACCTGGTCACGGGAACAGGTCGTCCAACGGCTCGCACAGGGTGATCGTCTTAAGCTGGAACTCGGAGGGATAGCGGACCAGAGATCTGGCGCTCGACTGGTGCAAAAAATTGAAGTTCTGAACTGACCATGCGGGAATGGCGACCACTAGTAAACTAAGAGGGATAACGATTTTGAAGACTCACTCGAACTCAGGTTTTACGTTGATCGAGATGATGATTGCGGTCGCGATCATTGCCATCATCGCAGCAATAGCGCTTCCTCTTTATCAGAGCCAGATGGAGCAAACCCGACGAACAACTGCGCAGGCAGACCTGCTAGAACTCACCCAATGGATGGAGCGTCGATACTCCAACGGTTTTGATTATCGCGATGGGGGTAATAATCCTGTTTTGCCATTCGATCAGTCGCCGCAGAACGGAGACGCGTTCTACGATATCAGCTTTGTGGGGAACGTAGCCCGGAATGCGTTTACCTTGCAGGCAGTTCCAACCGGACCTCAGACAGACGATGATTGTGGAACTCTTACGCTGGATGAACAGGGTAATCGCGGCGCAGACCAGGCAGCAGGGTGCTGGTAAACGAATATGACACGAACGATGCCATCACAATCAGACTTCGATGGCATCGATTCGCAATTCTTTAGGCATCGAGAAAACGATATTCTCCTCCCTGCCCTCAATCTCTTCGGGCACCTCGCCGCCAAGTTCCCTTAAACGCGCAATTACCTCATTGACCAGTATTTCCGGGGCAGACGCGCCAGCAGTCACGCCAATGGATTGCTTGCCCTCGAGCCACGTCGGATCTATTTGATTTGATTGGTCTATAAGATAGGCAGGCGTTCCCATGCGCTCTGCCAACTCCCGCAATCGATTGGAATTGGAACTGTTCGGCGAACCCACTACCAGCATTAGGTCACAGTCACCGGCCAACTGCTTCACAGCATCCTGACGGTTCTGCGTGGCGTAGCAGATATCGTTTTTGCGAGGGCCCTGAATGTCCGGGAACTTTTCACGCAAGGCATCGATGACTCGGGCGGTGTCGTCCATGGAAAGCGTGGTTTGAGTTACATAAGACAGCCTGGACGGATCTTTCACGACCAGTTCGGCAACGTCTTTCTCGTCTTCCACAAGATAGATATCGCCACCGTTGCCATGGTCATACTGCCCCATGGTGCCTTCCACCTCTGGATGACCATGGTGGCCAATGAGGATGCATTCACGCCCATCGCGACTGTACTTCATCACCTCGAGGTGAACCTTGGTTACCAGAGGACAGGTTGCGTCGAACACCTTCAACCCCCTGCGCGCGGCTTCATTCTGCACCGCCTGGGACACACCGTGGGCACTGAAGATCACCAGCTTGTCGTCCGGCACCTCTTCCAGCTCATCCACAAAGATAGCGCCGCGGTTGCGCAGGTTGTCCACCACAAATTTGTTATGCACCACTTCATGGCGCACGTAAATGGGCGCACCAAAGACATCCAGGGCACGGTTCACTATTTCGATAGCGCGGTCGACACCGGCACAGAAACCACGAGGATTAGCGAGTCGGATTTGCATAGAATTGCCCTGAGATATCAAACAAGTTTGCAGAAGCCTGCGGGAGGACCAAAATGCGTTTAGTGGGCCCGACCAACAGGCTCCACATCAATAATTTCCACTTCAAATGTCAGTGTACGCCCCGCCAGAGGGTGATTAAAGTCCACCTCGACCTGATCTCCTTCCACACGACTAACGACGCCCGGCAACTCACTCTGACGCGCATCCGCGAATGAGATCATAACCCCCTTTTCAAGCACCATGTCCGCGCTGAACTCACTCCGCTTGAACGTTTGCACGTTACTCGGATTATGCTGCCCAAAGGCCTTTTCAGGAGGTACTTCGAAGCTATTGCGGTCGCCCGCCGTCATACCCATCAGGTAGGCCTCAAAATTTTCCGGCAGGCTCTCGTCACCAATCTCCAGTGTTGCCGGTTCTTTCTCGAAAGTGGAATCAATGATCTCACCGTCACTGAACTTCAACGCAAAATGAAGCGTAACGCGAGTGCCCTGATCTACGGGAAGTTCTTTCATCAGCGATTGTCGCTCCTGTTGTCCGCATCCGGTTCCCGGGGCTTGCGGAATATATCCAGAATCATCATACCGGCACCAATGGTGATGGCCGTATCGGCGATGTTAAAAGCGGGGAAATGGTAGCCGTTCCAGTAAAAATGCAGGAAGTCGACCACGTAGCCATGAACAACACGGTCGTAAACGTTACCCAGAGCGCCGCCAAGGATTAATACGATGGCAATCGCCGACCAGGTTTCATGGCGCCGCAGGGATTTCAGCCATACAACCAGAACTACACTGACCACCAGTGCCAGGGAAACAAAAAACCAGCGTTGCCAACCTGCGGCACCGGCCAGAAAGCTAAACGCCGCACCGGTGTTGTGCAGCAAGGTCAGATTGAACAGTGGCATTACCGGTACCGGGTTGCCATAGGTCAGCATGGCCGTAGCCATGGCCTTGCTCCCAAGGTCCAGCACGATAACGAGCACCGCCAGCCAGAGCCAGCGGAGCTTGGAGCCGGTTTCTTCCGTATTGGTCATTACGCTTTCCACAAGGTGACGTCCATCAGGCGAACGAGCGGGACTCGCCCTGCCCTTCCACGTTGGTCACACAACGACCACACAGGTCGCCATACTGCTCACTCTGACCGACATCGGCCCGATGATGCCAGCAGCGTTCACACTTGGCGTGTCCGGCGGGGTTTACTTTTACAAGCAATCCCTCGTGGGACGTCGGCTCCGCGTCGCCGGCGTCAGACACCGGTGCTACCGTGGCTTCCGAAGTAATCAGCACAAAGCGTAACTCTTCACCAAGGTACTGCAGATCCTTGGCAAGGTCGCCTTCGCAGTAGAGAGTCACTTCCGCACTGAGGGAACCTTTGATTTCTCCCCTGCCACGAACCTCTTCCAGGCACTTATTCACCGCTTCTTTAACGCTGTAAATACGGCTCCAGTAATCACGGCCCAGTTCGGCGTCGTCCGGCAGTGCTGTCAGGCCTTCATACCAGGTTTCGTAGAACACGGTATCGCCACGCTTCCCGGGCAGGTGCTGCCAGATTTCATCGGCCGTGAAACTCAGGATCGGCGCAATCCAACGCACCAGCGCTTCTGCCACATGGAACAGGGCCGTCTGACAGGAGCGACGCTCGCGGCTGTCGGCCTGAGTGGTGTATTGCCGGTCCTTGATAATATCCAGATAGAACCCGCCCAGGGTGGCCTCGCAGAAGTTGTACACCTTCTGGTAGATGCGCAGGAACGCGTAATTCTGGTAATCCTCATGCAGCTCCGTCTGCAGCTGCAGGGCCTTGTCGACCATCCAGCGGTCCAGCGCGATCATATCCTCTGGCGCAACGGCATGCTGCTCCGGATCGAAACCCGTGAGGTTGCTGAGCAGGAAACGGGCGGTATTCCGGATACGACGATAACCGTCCGCAGTCTGTTTGAGGATGTCCTTGGAAACCGTCATTTCACCGCTGTAGTCGGTCGCGGACACCCATAGACGCAGGATATCGGCACCCAGCTCGTTCATCACTTCCTGGGGCGCGATCACGTTGCCCAGGGACTTGGACATCTTGCGGCCCTTACCATCGACAGTGAAGCCATGGGTCAGCACCTGCTTATACGGCGCCACGCCGTTCATCGCGATGGAGGTTTTCAGGGACGACTGGAACCAGCCACGGTGCTGGTCTGAACCTTCCAGATACATATCTGCCGGGAACTGACCCAGTTCGGTGCGGGGACGCAGCACGGATTCGTGGGTTACTCCGGAATCAAACCATACGTCCAGGGTATCCAACACCTTTTCATACTGGTCGGCATCACTGCCCAGCAGCTCAGTGGTATCGATGTCGTACCAGGCGTCAATACCGCCCTTTTCGATTTCCTTCGCTGCCGCCTCAATCAGATTCTGGGTATCCGGATGCAGTTCCTGCGTTTCCTTGTGGATAAACAATGTGATCGGCACGCCCCAGGTACGCTGGCGCGAGATACACCAGTCCGGGGATTGCCTGAACATGGCCTCGATGCGGTTCTGCCCCCAGGCAGGCACCCAGCGCACACCCTTGATGGCTTCCAGGGCGTCGTCACGGAGGTTTTCCTTCTCCATGCTGATAAACCACTGAGGGGTGGCTCGGTAGATCAACGGTGTCTTGGTACGCCAGCAATGGGGGTAGCTGTGGCTGAACTTCTCCGCCCGGACCAACTTGCCCTCGCGTTCCAGAGCTGAACACACAGGGTCATCCGCCTTGTAGACGTGAACGCCAGCAAACTCACCGGCGGCCTGGGTATAGGTGCCATCGGCCTTGACCAGGCTGATGGTATCAATGCCGTAGGCCTTCCCCACTTCAAAGTCTTCCATGCCATGATCGGGGGCCGTGTGGACGGCGCCGGTACCAGCGTCGGTGGACACATGGTCGCCCAGGACCAGCGGCACCTGCTTGTCATACACCGGATGATGCAGATCCAGTTTTTCCAGCGTGGCGCCTGGTACAGTCGCCAGTACCTCATAGTTCTCAACACCCCAGCGCGACATGATGCCATCCACCATGTCCGCGGCGAGGATCATACGCTCCCGTCCATGTCCGGCATCGGTCTGTACCAGAGCATATTCCAGCTCAGCGTGCAGTGAAACAGCTTGGTTGGCGGGAATGGTCCAGGGTGTCGTCGTCCAGATAACAACCGATACATCACCCTCACCCTTGTCGGTACCAAACAGGTCGAGCACGTGCGCCTGGTCTACGACCGTGAACCGCACATCGATCTGTACTGATGTCTTGTCCTGGTACTCAACTTCGGCTTCCGCCAGTGCAGACTGACCGACCACGCTCCAGTACACCGGCTTGAACCCGCGCACCAGATGGCCTTTGGCGACTATTTTGCCCAAAGCACGCACAATGCCCGCCTCGACCTTCGGATCCATGGTCAGGTACGGCTTTCCCCATTCACCCATCACCCCAAGGCGGATGAAATCGGCCTTCTGGCCGGCGATCTGTTTGGTAGCGTAATCACGACAGGCCTGACGGAAGGTCTTGTAATCCACCTTCACACCCGCCTTGCCAATCTCCTGCTCCACCTTGTGCTCAATTGGTAAGCCATGGCAGTCCCAGCCCGGCACATAAGGCGCGTCGTAACCCATGAAGCTGCGGGATTTGACGATCATATCCTTGAGGATTTTATTGACCGCATGACCGATATGAATGCTGCCATTGGCGTAAGGAGGGCCATCATGGAGGATGAACTTGTCTCGCCCCTCACGCTGCTTGCGCAGGTTGCCGTATACGTCCAGGTCCTGCCAGCGCTGGAGCATGTCCGGCTCGCGCTTGGCCAGGTTACCGCGCATGGGAAAGGCGGTTTCAGGCAGATTCAGAGTGTGCTTGTAGTCGCTCATGGTAATGGTGCGTAGCTCAGGTTGTTAAATGTCGGTCAACGTTCGGTGGCTGAGGAGCCATGGCCTGCAATCCAAGCCCGCGCATCGTCAAAGTCACGGGCAATCTGCTCCTTGAGGTCATCCACCGAGTCGAATTTCACCTCGTCCCGCAGGGCATGGCGGAAAACCACATCAAGACGCTGGCCATAAAGTGTGCCAGCAAAGTCAAACAGGTGCACTTCCAGGGACGGCTGCTTACCATCCACCGTGGGGCGCAAACCAATGTTGGCTACGCCGTCCAGAACACGGCCATCCTCAAGGGTTGCGCTTACCACATAGACCCCTTTCAGCGCCGGCATATGAGGTAACAGAATGTTCGCCGTGGGCGCGCCAATCTGCCGCCCCAACTGGCGGCCATAAACGATTCGCCCTCGGATGCGGTAAGGATGGCCCAGTAAATCCTCGGCGTCGTTGATCCGGTTCTCTGAAAGCACACCTCGAATTCGGGTACTGCTGACACGCTCGCCGTGCACCGTCACGGTACGGGTATTCTCCACCGTGAAGCCGCGTTGCTCACCCACTGCCCGCAACAGCGAAAAATCGCCAGCCCTGTCGCAACCGAAACGGAAATCGTCCCCTACCACGAGATGGCGAACTCCGAGGCCATCTATCAAAACGTCTTCAATAAAGCCCATACCAGAGTAACTCCGGAACCGCTCGTTAAAACGCAAACACAGGACAACGTCGATGCCAGACGCCAGCAGCAATTCAAATTTCTGCCGGAACGGCATCAACCGTGGGGGTGCGTCACGGCCCTGGAAGAACTCACGGGGTTGGGGCTCAAACACCATCACCACGGAAGGCACGCCGAGCTCCAGTGCTTTTTCATGAACCTGGTCGATGATGGTCTGGTGCCCAAGATGCACCCCATCGAAATTCCCGATGGTGGCAACGCACCCGTTCGCGAGCGGAGCTTCGTCCTGCTGCGAAAGGCTTTTCAGGTTGGTCAGGCCCCGGATCAGACGCATGTAAAGCGAACCCTTGTTTGCCAGCGGTGTATGGTTTCACTGGTGAGAAAACGCGCGATTATAACCTACCTGTGGCGAAAATGTCTTACCCGAACCCCAGCCAATGCCAACACAATAAAGTACACCGCGACGCCCGAGACTACGAGAATACCCATATCCGTGGCCCGCTGGAGACCGCCTGCCATCAGCCACTGACCCACTGGCGGCTGTAGCCAGAGGATGACCGCAGCCAGGGCCGCATTGGCTAGTCCGATCTGAACCAGGAAGCGGGTCCACCCCGGCTGCCATTTCCAGGCGCCTTCACGGATAAGGCCACGCCACAGGAGCGCCGTGTTCAACCACGCAGACAGCGAAGTTGCCAACGCCAGCCCCGCATGTGCCAAGGGGAAAATCAGCGCCAGGTTAAATACCATATTGGCCACCATCGCGATAATGCCGATTTTAACCGGCGTTTTGGTGTCTTGCCGTGCGAAATACCCCGGCGCCAGCACCTTGATCAACATGAAGGCCAGCAATCCGGCGGAGTATGCACGCAGGCTTTGGGCCGCCATGGTGACGTCGCGATCGGTAACTTCTCCGTAGTGGAACAGAGTCGCAATCAGTGGCTCAGCCAGAAGAGCGAGGGCCAACGCGGCAGGCAAACCTATAAGCAGCACCGCCCGCACAGCCCAATCCAGCGTTGCGGCAAACTGGTCTGCCGATTCCGCTGCGTGTTTGCGGGACAGACTGGGAAGAATCACCGTGGCAATAGCGATACCGAATACACCCAGGGGCAACTCCGACAGGCGATCCGAGTAGTAAAGCCAGGACACACTGCCGGTCTGCAGAAACGACGCAAGAACCGTGTCCAGAAGCAGATTGATCTGGCTGACAGAAACCCCGAACAACGCCGGCACCATCAGCTTCATGATGCGACGGACCCCTTCGTGCCTGTAATCCACTTTTGGCCGCGGCATCAACCCTAACTGCATCAGGAAGGGTAACTGAAAGAATAGCTGCAACGCCCCGGCGATAAATACCCCCCAAGCCAAAGCGATGACAGGCGTTTCCATCAGGGGCGAGAGAAATATGGCCGCGCTGATCATCGCCAGATTGAGCAACACTGGCGTAAACGCGGGAACGGCAAAACGGTCGTAGCTATTGAGAATACTACCCGCAAACGCCGTCAGGGAGACCAGCAGCAAATACGGGAAGGTAATCCGCAGCATATCGCTGGCCAGGCCGAACTTGAGGTCGTCATCCAGAAAACCTGGCGCAAACACTGCGGTCAGAAGCGGCGCCCCCAGCATGGCAACTGCCGTCACGCCCAACAGAACCAACCCAAGGACGCCTGCGACCGCGTTAACCAAACGCCGGACTTCGGTGATGGACTCCTGCTGCCGATACGAGGAAAGCACCGGTACGAAGGCCTGAGCGAACGCACCCTCGGCAAACAGGCGGCGGAGAAAATTAGGGATTTTGAAGGCGACGAAAAACGCGTCGGCGCCCGCCCCGGCACCAAAATAACGCGCAATCACCATATCCCTTACCAAACCGAGGACCCGTGACAGCATCGTCATTGAGCCAACGACTCCAGATGACCTCAACAGCCCTGGTGGTTTGGGCAACGCCTTTGGTGTTTCTGTCTGCTCAGGTTCGGACGACATTCTAGGCCTGGACAATGGTTCGGTAGTTTCTGGATGTACCCGGGATGTAGCAGGCCATATTTCGGTAATTCCTTAAGGCCTTAACGGGACTCTCCGGCGATGAGCGGCGAGTTTACCACAGGGGCCGGAGATACCGGGATGAAATAGCGTTGAGCCTTGACATTTTGGGGCTTTGGCGGCATAGTTCCGCGTCATTTATTTCGACGCGCTGGTTTTGGCGCGCCCGCGATTCTTACGAATCGATTCACAACGAATTTCGGATTTCACAGATCTCAGGAGTTATACGGTGGCAAATACCCCGCAAGCCAAGAAGCGCGCACGTCAGAACGAGAAAAACCGCAAGCACAATGCCAGCCTGCGTTCCATGGCGCGCACTTACATCAAGAAGGTCCAGGCCAGCATTGAGGCCGGTAAGCCAGAAGAAGCACAAGCTGCTCTCCAGAAGGCTCAGCCAATCATGGACAGCATGGTTAACAAGGGCGTGTTCGCCAAGAACAAGATTGCTCGCCAGAAGAGCCGTCTGAGCGCCCGCATCAAGGCTCTGAAGAGCGCGTAACGCTTCTTCGGAACCTGAATGAAAAAACCGGCCTGATGGGCCGGTTTTTTTGTGCCTGACTGTTTGCCAGGAGCACAGCAAAGGCCGGCAACTCTCTCCCCAAACACGCCGTTAACCCATCCATGGGGGCTCGGCATTGCCATCCATGGCAATGCACGGTTTGGGGAGAGAGTTGCCAACCTTTACTCCCAACCTACTGAGTTGATCAGACAATCACCATGTTGTCGCGATGGACCATTTCTTCGTCAGAGATGTAACCCAGAACCTCTGTTATACGGTTGCTGGAGCGGCCAGCGATGGCTCTGGCTTCGTCAGCATCGTAATTGACCAGGCCGCGGGCGATTTCTTTGCCGCTTTCGTCGACGCAGGAGACCATTTCACCCCGACGGAACTGACCGGAAACGCTTTTTACGCCAACCGGTAAAAGACTGCGACCACCGCGGCAGAGGACGTTGACCGCTCCCTGATCAAGGGTGAGCTTGCCGCGGGTCTGGAGATGGCTGGCGAGCCACTGCTTGCGGGCGGCGATTCGACCCTGCTCGGGGAGCAGCAGGGTGCCGATGCTGTCGCCGTCGCGCAGGCGAGAGATGACTTTTTCGATTCTGCCGCCGACGATGACGGTGAAGGCGCCGGATCGGGCAGCCAGGCGGGCGGCGCGGACCTTTGTTTGCATTCCGCCGCGGCCCAGCACGCCAGCACCACCACCCGCCATGGCATCGAGCTCGGTGTCGCTGGCGCGCCGTTCGTCGACCAGCTGGGCATCGGGATTTTTGCGGGGGTCTTTGTCGAACAGGCCGAGCTGGTCGGTGAGGATGATCAATCCGTCGGCTTCGATCAGGTTGGCCACCAGCGCGCCCAAGGTGTCGTTGTCGCCAAAACGGATTTCGTCGGTGACGACGGTGTCGTTTTCGTTAACGATGGGCACCACGCCGAAATCGAGCAGCGCTCTCAAGGTGCTACGGGCATTGAGGTAGCGCTTGCGATCAGAAAGGTCATCGTGGGTCAGCAGGACTTGTGCGGTGTGCAAATCATGTCGTTTGAACTGGGCTTCCCAGGTCTGCACCAGCCCCATCTGACCAACGGCGGCTGCAGCCTGAAGTTCATGCAGTTGCTCAGGGCGAACTGTCCAACCCAGCCGGCTCATGCCTTCAGCCACAGAACCCGACGACACCACCACCACTTCAACGCCAGCAGTGACCAGCTCTGCAATCTGGTCCACCCACAACCCGAGAGCAGCAACATCCAGACCTCTGCCATCGTTGGTTAGCAAGGCGCTTCCGATTTTTATTACCAGGCGACGGGCATGACGTAATTGGGTGCGTGTACTCATTACATTCCAGCTCAGGGAGCGGACAGGCGGGGGCCTTGCTGGCGGATACGCGGTGAATACGTCCATGTACGCTCGACAAAAACATCCATGTTTTTGACGATCCACCAGCAAGGCCCCCGCCTGTCCGACAATACTTTGGCAGTTAACTCTGACGACATAACCCGCTACTCAGGCGCGTAGACCACTTCTACATCGTAATCATCGTCATCGAAGTCGTCGTCATCATCGTCATCCTGACGGGCTTCGCGGCGGATCTGCCGCTCGGCTTCAATTCTCGCTCGCGCCTCTTCGTCCATTTTCCGGCGGCGCGCAGCTTCGCGTTCAGCAAACTCGGGGTTTTCCGCTTCTTCCTGGGCCTGATCTTCTATCCAGCGCATGACGGCCTGAGTCAACGGCTTGGTGCCTTCGCCGCTGAGTGCGGAGATGCTGAATACAGGACCTTTCCAGTCAAGTTCATCGATGATGGCCCGACAGTGCGCCTCACGGTCTTCTTCAGAGACCATATCTACTTTGTTCAGAACCAGCCAACGCTCGCGACTGGCGAGGGTTTCGCTGAATTTTTCCAGCTCGTGCTCAATCGCACGTACGCTTTCTACCGGCGAAGACCCGTCGTAAGGCGCCACGTCCACGAGATGCAGCAGCAAGCGTGTGCGCACCAGGTGCTTGAGGAAACGGATTCCCAGCCCTGCGCCTTCCGCCGCACCTTCAATCAAGCCCGGAATATCAGCAATAACGAAGCTCTGATGAGCCTGCACGCTGACCACACCAAGATTGGGCACCAGGGTGGTGAACGGATAGTCCGCCACCTTGGGGCGGGCAGCTGACACGGAACGGATAAAGGTAGACTTACCGGCATTGGGCATACCCAGAAGACCGACATCCGCCAGCACCTTCAGCTCCAGCCTCAGGTTGCGAAGCTCACCCTCGGAGCCTTTTGTAGTCTGACGCGGGGCGCGGTTGACCGAGGACTTGAAGCGAGTATTACCCAGCCCGTGAAAACCGGCCTGGGCCACCTTCAGGCGCTCGCCGGCACGGGTCAGATCCCCCAGTACTTCGTGGGTATCCATATCCACAACCGTGGTGCCTACCGGCACCGGCAACACCAAGTCGTCGCCCTTGATGCCAGTGCAGTTGCGGCCTGAGCCCGGCTGGCCATTCTCGGCTTTGTGTTTACGCTGGAACCGGTAATCGATCAGTGTATTGAGCGCACTGTCGGCCTCCAGATACACAGAGCCACCGTCGCCACCGTCACCACCATCGGGTCCGCCTTTGGGCACGTATTTTTCACGACGGAAACTCAGGCAACCATGGCCGCCCTTGCCCGCTTCTACAATGATGGTGGCTTCGTCTACGAACTTCATCAATCAACCCTTTGCGCCCTGCGCATAAACTAAAAAGCCCCGCAGCCTCATGGAAGCTATGCGGGGCTCCAGGTGGCTCTGATATCAAATCATATCAGGGCCACCGAAGGTTCGACAGAACCCGAGATCGCCGCTGCTTACGCAGCCGGAACGATGCTCACGAACTTACGGTTCTCCGGACCCTTTACCTCAAACACGACCTGTCCGTTTGCAGTTGCAAACAGCGTGTGGTCCTTGCCAAGGCCAACGTTGTGACCCGGGTGGAAACGGGTGCCGCGCTGACGAACGATGATGCTGCCCGCGGATACAGTCTCGCCGCCGAAGCGCTTCACACCAAGTCGTTTCGACTCGGAATCGCGACCGTTACGGGTACTACCTGCTGCCTTTTTATGAGCCATTACAAGCCTCCTTATCTAAGGGGTTACTCGAGGGTCTTAGCCCTGGATACCCGTGATCTTGACTTCAGTAAACCACTGACGGTGGCCCTGACGCTTCATGGAATGCTTCCGACGACGGAACTTGATGATCTGGATCTTGTCGTGACGGCCGTGGCTAACCACTTCCGCAGTCACTTTGGCACCATCAACAACCGGTGCACCAACCTGAACCTTCTCACCATCAGCGATCAGCAGGACGCGGTCAAACTCGACGTTGCCGCCTGTTTCCACTTCCAGCTTTTCCAGCTTCAGAGTTTCGCCTTCTTTTACACGGTGCTGTTTACCACCGCTAACAATAACTGCGTACATTAACGTTCTCCGCGATTGACCCATCCCTGCTCTTATCCACCTGGTTCTAAGGGAAGCGCTTCGGCAACCCTATAGCAGGGAGCGCAGGTTGGGATGAGTTGGGCGCGTGATTGTACGAAAACCGCCGCCGCTTTACAAGCCAAGTTGACACCGATCACAGCAATACCTAGCATTGCGGCACCCGCCTATTTTTCCAACGAAAACACCAGACAAGGGATCGGACCAGCCGCATGACAGCCCAGCGTATCTACGACACCGTCGCGGACGACTTCAGCCGCGTCAACGACCTGATCATCAAACGGCTGTCATCCGACGTTCCCCTGGTGGAGAAAATCGCCCAATACATTATTGAAAGTGGTGGTAAGCGCCTGAGGCCATTACTGGTTTTACTCTCAAGCCGAGCCCTGGGCTATGAAAGGGACGATCACCTGAAACTCGCTGCGGTCATCGAGTTCCTGCACACCGCGACGCTCCTGCACGATGATGTGGTGGATACCTCGGACATGCGTCGCGGCCGCAGTACCGCCAATGCGCGCTGGGGGAACGCACCCAGCGTACTGGTAGGTGATTTCCTCTACGCCCGGGCCTTCGAGATGATGGTGGAGCTCCAGAATCTGAAAATCATGGATGTGCTGTCTCACGCCACGGCTGTAATTGCCGAAGGGGAAGTCCTTCAATTGATGAACGTTAAAAACCCGGACGTTAGCGAAGACAAGTACATGGAAGTGATTCACAACAAGACCGCCATGCTGTTCGAAGCAGCCTCCCACACCGGCGCGCTGCTCGCCGGTGCAAATGACGATCAGGAGCGGGCTATGAGCGCCTATGGCAAACACCTGGGCCTGGCGTTCCAACTGGTGGATGATGTACTGGATTACCGCGGCGATGCGGAAGCCATGGGCAAGAATGTTGGCGACGACCTGGCCGAGGGCAAACCCACCCTGCCACTGATTTACGCTATGGCCAACGGCAGTAATGATGAGAAGCAGCTCATACGCCAGGCTGTCCGCAAAGGTGGACTGGAGGACCTACCCAGTATCCTCGATATCGTGAACCGTTCGGGCGCACTGGAATACACCATGGAACGCGCGAAAGCAGAAGCCCAGGCAGCCCTCGACTGCCTGAGAGGCATTCCAGAATCTGACCACCGGGATGCGCTTACGCTACTGACCGAAGTTGCGGTCGCACGGGTCAGTTGATCATCCCCAAACAAACCTAGCCCTCAAAATCAGGCCCCAACGCTTCCCGGTTGTGGGCCGATGTAAAATCCAACCTTGGCCCCTCCGGCACAATCTGTGTCGGATTGATCGTACGCTGACTCACGTAGTAGTGCCGTTTGATCTGCCGTATATCCACCGTATCTGCCACACCGGGTACTTGATAAAGATCCCGGACATAACCGGAAAGTGCCGGAAAGTCCGCAATTCTCTGACGATTGCACTTGAAGTGACTGAAATACACAGCATCGAATCGAACCAACGTGGTAAACAACCGCCAATCCGCTTCCGTTAAGCGGTTGCCAGCCAGATAACGCTGCCCCGAGAGGCGCTCCTCCAGCCAGTCGAGAGACTCAAACAACGCCCCGTATGCCTCCTCGTATTTATCCTGGGCAGTCGCAAATCCAGCCTTATAAACACCGTTGTTCACCGTGTGATAAACCCGCTCGTTCACCCCATCGATCTCATCGTGAAGTTCTTCCGGGTGAAAGTCCAAGTCACTCCGGACACCATCCAGCCCATCGAATGCCGAGTTAAACATGCGGATAATATCCGCCGATTCATTACTGACAATCGTCTGCCTTTCCTTGTCCCACAGCGTCGGCACCGTCACCCGCCCGGAATAATCGGGCGCCGCCTTCAGATATACTTCGTACATGAAGCGCTTACCATTGGCCGAGTCCCGATGCGCCTCTTCATCCGGCCGGAACTCCCAGCCACTCTCAAGCATATCCGGATGCACAACCGACACCGAGATATGCTTCTCCAGCCCCTTCAGTGCCCGGAAAATCAACGTTCGATGGGCCCAGGGACACGCCATCGACACATACAGGTGATACCGGCCCGACTCCGCCGGAAAACCGCCCTCCCCGGCGGGCCCCGGCGAGCCATCCGCCGTGACCCAGTTCCGGAACCGGGCGGCCTCACGCTCAAACTTGCCGCCGGTTTTCGAGGTGTCGTACCACTGATCATGCCATTTGCCGTCGACGAGAAGTCCCATAACCCTATACTCCTGAACCTTATGTTTTGAGAAGGCGGCTGCGATAGTTTGTGATCGCGTCAGGGATGGGTTGTAAAAACCGTGCATTGCCAAGGATGGCAATGCCGAGCCCCCAGGGATGGGTTTACGGCGTGTTTTTATGACCCATCCCTGGCGTGACCTGACTCCGAGCCTTCAAATTTCTGAATAAGCCTTAAATCTTTAACAGGAAGAATACCGGCCACCCTGCTACGCTCTCAAACAATCAATTCTGGCCAACACATTCAGATAATTCGAACATGCACACAGCCATCACCATAGACGCCCTCAAAGTCCTCGATGCCATCGACCGCAAAGGCAGCTTCGCCGGCGCCGCCAACGAACTCTTCCGCGTCCCTTCGGCAATCAGCTACACCGTCCAGAAACTCGAAGAAGACCTCAACGTCGCCATATTCGATCGCACCGGCCACCGAGCAGCCCTTACCCCAGCCGGGCGCTACCTGCTGGAAGAGGGCCGCACCCTGCTGGAAGCTGCTGAAAACCTGGCCCACACCACCCGCCAGGTGGCCCAGGGCTGGGAAACCCGACTGCGAATCGGATTCAACTCCCTGCTACCGGCCGAGTGCCTGTTTCCCGCCGCAAAAGAGTTTTACGAACTCGGCGTGCCGGTGGAAGTGCAACTGGTGGAAGAAGTCTTCGCCGGCTCCTGGGATGCGCTGCAAAGCCGACGAATTGATCTGGTTGTTGGCGCCGATCAGGTGAGCAAACCTGCAGGCTCTTTCACCACAAAACCGTTGGGAAACATGACGTTCGTCTACGCAGTAGCACCGGACCACCCTCTGACAAGGGCCTCTCAGCCATTAAAGGAGGAGGATATTGCTCGCTTCCCCGCAGCAGTAGCTGCAGATACTTCCCGCTCCTTGCCCCCCGGCCACGCCGGCATATTCCGCCGCCAGCGAACCGTGACCGTTGCCAATATCGACCAGAAGATTGCCGTACAAGAAACCGGCCTTGCCGTCGGTTGGCTCCCGGAAGCACGGGTGCGTGATCAACTGGCGAATGGCCGTTTGATAGCACTCAAAGTCCACGAACCCAGGCAGGCTATCCAGCTTCACCTGGCCCGCCACGCCGAGGACCAGGGCAAGGCTCTGATGTGGTTCTGGGAAAAGCTGGGAGACTCTCCAGACATTGCTGCCTGGCTGCAGCCCTGAATGACCGCCCAAAATAGTCCTGACTTCACAACACAGGCCTCCGGGGCAAAACGGCCAACAGAATAGTGGCGCAGTCGTTTATACTGCCCCCACGCAAGAACCTGTGAACGGAGCTCAAACCATGCGGCAGCTGTCGGAGCTGGATGCCTCATTCCTGTATCTGGAGTCGGAAACCGCCCCCATGCACATTGGCGGCATCTATCTTTTTGATGCCCGAGAACGCGACAAACCCCTGGCCTTCAGCACCTTTGTCGCCTATCTGCGAAGCCGGCTCCACGTGGTCCCCCTCTTCCGCCAGCGCCTGAAGGAAATACCCTTGCGGCTGGGTCGCCCCTACTGGATTGACGATCCAGACTTCAGTATCGAGCGGCACCTGGCTTATGTGAACCTCGGCAACCACGGCAAAGTCGACAGCCTGATGGGGCTGGCCTCGCGAATTCTGGAAGAACCGCTCAAACGGGATCGCCCGTTATGGCACATCACGTTTGTCGACGGATTCCAACTCGACGACGATGCAGACAGCAAGAGTTTCGCGCTCATCGTAAAACTGCATCATGCCGCCATTGATGCGTTCAGTGGCGAGGAAATCATTGGCAAACTTCTGGAATATTCACCGAAGGCGAGAGCGATAGAAACACCGCGCCCCTGGTACCCACAGCCGGAACCGTCCGAAGAAAGGGTCATTCTCCAGACCGGTGCAAATCTGCTACGCAAACCCTTGCAAATGACGTCCCTCGCCATAAGTGCGGCCGAAGCCACTGCTCGCGGGCTTATACAAAAGCAGATGCGAAAGCTGCCGTTGCCGTTCCCCCTGTTTTCGGCACCTCACAGCCCGTTTAACCGCCAGATTACCGCCAACCGCAAGATCGTTTCCGCCAGCCTCGACCTGTCCAGGCTAAAGGCCATCAAAGCAACACTCGGTGATGTAACCCTGAACGACGTCGTCCTCGGCCTATGCGCTGAAACCTTAAGTCGATACCTGGACAAGAGCAATGCCACAACGGAACGCTCTCTGGTAGCGATGACCCCCATTTCCGTGCGTTCAAGCAGCCTTCGCAAGGCCACCGGCAACCAGATGTCCGCCATGTTACTGGACCTGGCCACCACCGAGCCCAATCCCGCCGAACGAATTCGGCGGATACACTGGAATGCGGTGGAATCCGAGCCCTACCGTGAAGCCATTGCGGCAGACAGGCTGACAGAGCTCCTGCCCTCCACCATGCTCGCACTCTCCGCAAGACTGTATTCCGAACTGCAGATTGCGCAACGATACCAGCCGGTATTCAACCTCCCGATCACCAACGTACCCGGGCCACAAGTGCCGCTGTACTTACAAGGTTCACGGTTGGTGCGGCAGTTCAACTCCGCCCCCCTGTTCGACAGCATGGGATTGGTGATTGTTGCAGTGAGCTATCAGGGCAGTCTGACGATCAATTTCACCCTGTGCCCCGACGTAGTGGCTGACGGCGACTCACTGCCGGAACTGCTTGAAAACAGCCTGAAATCAATCGAATCGGCGGCCGAGACTTTGCCGCCGTATGAAGAAGACACGCGCGAATACCCCGACAGTCACCCGACTCTGACTGACGAGGCACTGAACGTCATGGAAGGTGCTCTGCGGAAAACGTTCAGGCGATTTCGCAACTGAACGGCAATGACGAGCGGCAGGCAGAGCCGCCGCCCGTCAGGATTGCGGGTTACTCGAAGGCCCAACGCAGGAACGCCCGTCGCTCTTCCTCATTGGCCTGACCCCAAAGCGACTTGAGCTCACCCAGAGTACCCATTGAGTCGGCGCTTTCTCCTTCGCCACCAGAGCCGACCGGCGCCCTTGCAGCAGTTCGAGTGCCGGCAGGTTGGCCATCCCAGGCGCTGGCGGTGGCTACAACATTACCGGACCCATCAACCACATCAGCAGTGAAATTATTGGCGAAAGCCTCGGCATCGCTCTTGTTGGCGGGAGACTCGAAACTGAAACGGTAGGTATCACCCGCTTGCGCATTGATCATCACTGCCTGGGGTGCTGTTTCAACAACGTGCACTTTGGATTCGCCATTGCGGACCACGCCGCTCTTGGCCCAGATGGTCTTATAGGTAAACACAACCTGATTTTCGCCCGGTAAAAGCTCGTAGTTCAGGGCCAGGTCATCCATTAGAAAGTTACCGAGTTTGCGACCATTCACCTGCTGCACCCGGATTTCACCCGGGGACTCGAGGACGGCGGCCTGCGAGGAATCCACGGCGTCCCCCTCCCAGGTTTGGACGTTGCTCATGGTAGAGCTGCATCCCGCCAGCAAAACCATGGCAACAAGGGCCATTGCACTGAATCGTACTTTCTTGAAAAAGACTAAAACGTGATAGATACTCATGCTATATCCTTGTGCTGTTCGCCAGCTTTCACCGGCGGATAATCACTTGTGGTTGAAAGGCATTTTGAAGAGTGGCCGAGCCAAGGGCAAGACATGCAGCCTGTTTACAGTAACCCGATGACACTCCGGTTACGGGGAAGGCATCAAGTCTACCCAAAAAATGTAAAAAAATGTTGAATTCGGCAGGAATTGATTTAATTTTAAACAGTCATAGAATTGAAATAGCGCCCACACGTGTCACAAATGCACTGAAGGGCTCAGGAGACAACATGGATACCCAACGTCGGTCCGGAGAAAACGGCCCCGCACCGTTCCGAAGCAGTCGGTTCTTCTGCGTCGGGAGCAAGTGGTATTTCACCACCCGGGAGGGCTTCGACAGCGGTCCTTTTGCCTCCCGGCAACGCGCAGAAACCGGCCTCAGGCGTTTCCTGCATGTTGTGCGACTTCTTCCGGAAGAGCAACAGGTCCACTGATAGGGACTGTCCTCCAGTCTCATAACGATGCTCAGACAATGATCGGCATCAACCACCGGTCAATGGCGAGCAGGCACAGTAACGCCATGAAACCCGCCACGACATCGTCCACCATGATACCCAGCCCGCCCGGCAAGTACTCATCCAACCAACTAATCGGCCAGGGTTTGAGCACATCGAAAAGCCGAAATAACGTGAAGGCCATCAGAATGCCGTAAATGTTGTCCGGGATGAGTCCCAGCGCGATCCACATGCCCACAAACTCGTCCCAAACGATCCCCCCATGATCGTGGACCTTGAGATCGGCTGCCGTCTTGCCACACAACCAGATCCCAATCACGAAGGCCAGCAGGACAATTCCCCAGTAAGCCACGGGTGGCAACCAGGCAAAACAGAACCAGACGGGAATCGCCGCAAGACTGCCCCAGGTACCAGGCGCCCTGGCCGCTGTACCGCTGCCAAACCCAAACGCTAACAGATGGACCGGATTACGGAGAAACCCTGGCGGCAGCAGTGCTTCAGTGAGCTCGGGTTCCTGGAGGTTGTCGTCGCTGCTCATGAATCAGTTCCTGAAATGGTCGTATCCTCCCGCTGACAGGTTCTCGATATGATCACCCCAGTCAATGGTTACACCCTCCCCGGCAACGACCTCGCCAATAACGGTCAACTCCCGCCGGACATCCTCGGGGAGACTAGCCCAAACCTGCGGAGGCAAGGTAACGCATAACTCGTAATCGTCCCCGGCGTTCAACGCCAGGCCGGCAGCAGACTGACCCACAAGGCGCTTCAGATGTTGCGACAGTGGCAGCCGACTCGCATCGATACTGCCTGCAACTCCAGAGGCCTCGAGGATATGTCCCAGGTCTGCCACCAGACCGTCAGATACATCCACCGCTGCAGTGGCGTGCCCCCGAAGAGCCCTGCCAAGCACAAGCCTGGGCTCTGGAAAGTGGTACCTTCGCAGAACCGCCTGCACGTCCGGCCCGGGATCATTATTCTCAAGGTGATCCAATGCCGCTCCTGCCTCTCCCAGCATACCGGAAACACAAATGTAATCTCCCACCTGGGCTCCAGACCTCAAGATGGCCCCACCTTTCGGCACCGTACCGTGAACCTGCACGCTCAGGGTCAGTGGGCCACGCGTGGTGTCGCCGCCAGCCAGAGACAGCCCAAAGCGTCTCGCCGCACTTGCCAATCCGTAGGCATAGGCGCTCAGCCAGTCTGGATCAGCATCGGGAAGGGTCAACGCGAGGGTAAAACACACCGGATCGGCCCCCATGGCGGCGAGATCACTCGCAGCCACGGCAAGGCTTCGCCAGCCCAGCTTTTCAGGATCGTAGTGGTGGGGAAAATGCACGCCCTCGACCAGGGCGTCCACCGAAAAGACCAGGTCCAGGCCTGGCACAACACGCTGAATGGCGCAGTCGTCACCGGGGCCCAGCAGAACCGAGGAGGCATTTCCAACCTCGGCGATGGGGAAGAAATAACGGCGGATCAGCTCGAACTCACCCATCACTTAGCGGGGACGGGTCTCAGCCAGTCGCAGTCGGTGACTGAGCTTGTCCAGAAGGCTGTTGACGAACTTATGACCTTCGGTGCCACCAAACCTCTTGGCCATCTCGATGCCTTCGTTGATCACCACCTTGTATGGAACGTCCAGGCGATGTTTGAGCTCGTACGCGCCCAGGCGTACGATCGCCAGCTCAATGGCATCCACCTCATGGATCGGGCGATCGAGGAATGGCTCCAGTAGACGGTCTAACTCAGCCTGCTCCCGGTGAACCCCCCGGAGGAGATCGCGGAAATAGGCCGCATCTACCTTCGACATGTCGTTGTCGACGATGAATTCGGATTCGATATCGGTGATCGAGCTCTTGCTGAAGTGGCGCTGGTAAAGGCCTTGCATCGCAAGAGCCCGGGCTCTGCGTCTATCGCCTGCCTTAGGTTGGCCCGCGGGGGCCGGTTGCGCGGCACTGTCTTCCGATGCGCTCATTATTCACCCAGCTTTTTGAAGAGGCTGACCATTTCCAGGGCCGTAATCGCCGCTTCGGCGCCTTTGTTACCGGCTTTGGTACCGGCCCGCTCGATTGCCTGCTCGATGGAATCGACCGTTAACACGCCGAACGTCACCGGCACATCCGTTTCGAGACTAACCGCACCCAGACCGCTGGAGGCTTCGCCTGCCACATAGTCGAAATGTGGTGTACCACCCCGAATAACCGCACCCAGCGCAACAATCGCATCGTGGTTGCCGGTTTCCGCCACACGCTTGACCGCAAGCGGCATCTCATAGGCGCCGGGAACCCGTACAATCGTGATATCGGAATCGGCGATACCATGACGACGCAGGGTATCAACCGCACCCTCCACCAGGCTCTCAACCACAAAACCGTTGAAACGACCGACAACCAGTGCGTATTTACCGCTGCAGTGAGTGAAATCGCCTTCTATTACTTTAATGTCTGCCATGCATGGCTCCTTCTTGGCAGCCCCGCCGTTACGATACGGGCCTGCCGGGGTTCATTATTCGGGTGTGTAGGGCACGTATTCCACAACTTCCAGCTCAAATCCGGAAATGGCAGAAAACTTGATGGGCGGGCTCAGCAGGCGCATTTTGCCAACACCGAGATCCCTCAGAATCTGTGAGCCGGTACCAACGGTAAAATAGACACCGGAGCTGCCCTTACCCGCGGACTTTTTATCCTGCTCGAAAAATTCGTGGATACGATCTTCAAGATTGTAGCTGTCTTCGGCGCTATTGAGCAGGACAACGACGCCGCGACCTTCACTCGCCACCTTCTCCAGAGCATGATGCAATGGCCAGCTACGGGAATCGGCGCGGCGGGCACCGAGCAGGTCACGCAGAGTATCGGTGATGTGCACACGCACCAGCACCGGATCCTCAGCCGCAATATCCCCCATCACCATGGCCAGATGGGTGGAACCCTGGATATTGTCGCGATAGGTGCGCAAGTTGAATACACCGTACTCGGTATCCAGGTCGTACTGCTCAACGCACTCAATGGTGCGCTCGTTCAATGTCCGATAGTGGATCAGATCCGCAATCGTGCCGATCTTCAGGTCGTGAGTTTCGGCAAATTTTTCCAGATCTTCACGGCGGGCCATGGACCCATCGTCGTTCATGATTTCGCAGATCACGCCGGCAGGCTCGCAGCCGGCGAGGGCTGCCAGATCACAGGATGCTTCGGTATGGCCGGCTCGGCTGAGCACCCCGCCCGGGTCCGACATCAGCGGAAAAATATGGCCTGGCTGAACCAGGTCAGACGCTTTTGCATCGCGGGCAACAGCAGCCTGGACAGTTCGCGCACGGTCGGCGGCAGAGATACCCGTCGTTACACCTTCAGTCGCTTCAATGGAAAGGGTGAACTTGGTGCCAAAACCCGATGCATTCTGCTGCACCATCAACGGCAGGCCAAGCTGTTCGCAACGATGGCGCGTCATCGGCATGCAAATCAGTCCACGACCGAAGCGGGCCATGAAGTTGATAGCCTCTGGCGTACAGTGCTCTGCGGCCATCACCAGGTCACCTTCGTTTTCCCGGTCCTCATCGTCCATCAGGATAACCATCTTGCCCTGACGGATATCGTCGATAATGTCTTTAATGCTATTCAGTGCCATACCGTATTTGCATCCTGTTGGTCTGTCCGTCCGAGTGTCGGTGCCGGCAGCCATGAATTTAGTAACCGTTACCCCGGCGCGAGGATCAATCGCTGGTCCTCGCCCAGCTGACGGCGATCCAGCACTTTCCATTGCACCTTATCCGCCATGGATTCCAGTGGCAGATTGGCCGTGGGCCGGCCAGTGCTGCCCAGGAACACCGGCGCCTGGTAGAGCCATAGCTCATCTACCAGACGCTCGCTGATAAATGTACCGGCCAGCGTTGGACCAGCTTCCACCAACAATTCGTTGATGCCCAACTCCCCCAGTGAGTCGAGCAACTCGCGAACATCAATTCCATTATCCTTCCAGGCCACACCCGTCAGGCCCACGCCCAACGCGGCAAGGTCCTGTGCCGGCGCGGTTGCCAGTGTTGGGGAGGCGCAATACACCTGGACATTGCCACCCTGCAGGATCGTAGCGCCCGGGGGCGTACGCGCGTCCCGGTCCGCGATCACGCGCAGGGGCTGGCGGGACGGCTCCGTGGCGTCACCAATGTCACCCAATTCAGTCCGACGAACGGTCAGTGAAGGATTGTCAGCAAGAACCGTCCCCACCCCTGTCAGAATGGCATCGCTGATGGCCCTGAGACGCTGGACATCGCGGCGGGACTCCGAGCCGGTAATCCACTGACTTTCGCCGGAGGCCATGGCCGTCCTGCCGTCAAGGCTCGCAGCCATTTTAAGCCGGACATAGGGCCTGCCAACGTTCATTCGCTTCATGAAGCCGGGATTCAATCGCACGGCCTCTTCCGCCAGTAGGCCTTCCGTTACACGAATGCCTGCCTCACGGAGCATATTCAGGCCGCGACCGGATACCGAGGGATTGGGATCCTTGGTCGCCGCAAACACATGGGCGATGCCCGCTTCTATCAGCGCTTTGGCACAAGGCGGTGTACGGCCAAAATGACTGCAGGGCTCCAGCGTGACATAGGCCGTTGCGCCACGGGCATCCGGCCCAGCCAGGCTGAGTGCGCGCGCTTCTGCGTGAGCCTCGCCCGCTCGCTCATGCCAGCCTTCGCCCAAAATCTTGCTGCCTCGGGCGATGACGCACCCCACCCGCGGGTTGGGATGCGTCGAATAGCGACCACGCCAGGCAAGCTGCACCGCCCGTGCCATAAACGCCGTGTCCTGAGCGTCGATCATGCCTGCCCTTCGGAAGAATGGTTATCCGCCAGGGCCTTGGCTACATCCACCGGGTCTTCGCCCGAGGTCGCTGAAAGGCGCTCGATCTCTTCCTTGAACTCGTTGACGTCCTGAAAGCTGCGGTACACCGACGCGAAGCGCACGTAGGCCACTTTGTCCAATTGACGCAACTCCGTCATCACTTCTTCACCGAGTTGCATGGACTTGACCTCACGCTCGCCGGTCGCCCGCAACCGGAATCGGATGCGATTCAGCGCCGCCTCAATTTCCTCGATGCTCACCGGGCGCTTCTCCAGGGCTTTCATCAGGCCAGCCCGGAGTTTTTCCTCATCGAAAGGCTGACGGGTGCCGTCCTGCTTGACCACTCGAGGCATCACAAGCTCAGCCGACTCGAACGTTGTAAAACGCTCACGGCAGGACAGGCACTCCCTGCGGCGACGCACCTGATCACCCTCGGCCACCAGCCGGGAGTCGATTACCTTGGTATCCGCTTCACCACAGAAAGGACAATGCATACTCAGAAGCTCCTGCAAACCATCGGGCCAGGCAACAAGGCCTGCCCGAGGGCGCAATCAGGCTATTTAGCCGGCGTAAACCGGGAACCGCGAACACAGGCCTTCAACCTGCTCACGAACCCGGTCATTAACGGATTCATCTTCCAGGCTATCCAGGATATCGCACATCCAGCCAGCCAGATCGCGACACTCGGACTCTCCGAAACCACGAGTGGTCACCGCGGGCGTACCGATGCGCAGGCCGGAGGTGACGAACGGCGAACGCGGATCATTAGGTACTGCGTTCTTGTTCACGGTGATGTGCGCTCGGCCCAGGGCTGCGTCTGCATCCTTACCGGTGATGTCCTGTTTGATCAGGCTGACCAGGAACAGATGATTCTCTGTACCACCGGAAATCACATCGAATCCGCGGGACACAAACACCTCAGCCATGGCCTTGGCATTCTTGATCACCTGTTTCTGATACACCTTGAACTCGTCGCTCATGGCTTCCTTGAAACAAATCGCCTTGGCAGCAATAACGTGCATCAAGGGGCCGCCCTGGCCGCCAGGGAATACAGCGGAGTTAAGCTTTTTCTGCAAGTCGGCATCGTCACAGGCCAGGATCAAACCACCACGGGGGCCACGCAGGGTCTTATGGGTAGTCGTCGCAACCACGTGGGCATGAGGTACCGGGTCTGGATAAACACCAGCAGCCACAAGACCTGCCACGTGGGCCATGTCCACAAACAGATAGGCGCCAACCTTATCGGCAATCGCGCGGAACCGGGCAAAGTCCAGCTCCTGGGAGTAGGCTGAGAAACCGGCGATGATCATCTTGGGTTTGTGCTCAACGGCAAGGCTTTCCACCTCATCGTAATCGATCAGCCCCGTGTCCGGGTTCAGGCCATACTGGACGGCGTTGTAGATCTTGCCGGAGAAGTTGACGCTGGCACCATGGGTCAGGTGCCCACCGTGGGCCAGGCTCATGCCCAGAACCGTATCACCCGGCTTGAGCAGCGCCATGAATACGGCAGAGTTGGCCTGTGAGCCGGAATGCGGCTGCACATTGGCGTAGGCAGCACCAAACAATTCTTTGGCCCGGCTGATGGCCAGGTCCTCGGCGATGTCGACAAACTCACAGCCGCCGTAATAACGTTTGCCGGGATAGCCTTCGGCATACTTGTTGGTCAGCGCACTACCCTGGGCTTCCATCACCCTGGGGCTGGTATAGTTCTCAGACGCGATCAGCTCGATATGAGCCTCCTGGCGTTTCTCTTCCGCCTGGATGGCGTTCCAGAGCTCGTCGTCAAAACCGGCGATTTTCATATCACGATTAAACATGGATGCGCTGCCCCTATGTGCTTAGCTGCCCGAAAAAATGGGCCGCTATTCTATCTTACAAATGGGTAAAAAATCACCCTTTATGCCGTCCGCAGATACCGACACGCCGCCGCCTGCGCTTTTTGCTCAATTGCTATCCCCGGTTGGTTTCGATACCTTACTCGGTCAATATTCATTGGTTGCGGCTACTAGCTATTGGCGTTACGGCCATCGGTCAGGGCGATCCGGGATACGCTGTGAATACGTCCCTGTACGCTCGACAAAATCATCCTTGATTTTGACGAGCCCGGATCGCCCTGACCGACGGCCTTAGTCAGACACCATCAGTAATTCCGACACTTACACTCGCAAGAAGGATTCCGACACATGGCGCAATACGTATACACCATGAACCGCGTGGGCAAGGTGGTTCCGCCCAAGCGTGAAATCCTCAAAGACATTTCCCTGAGCTTTTTCCCAGGCGCGAAAATCGGCGTACTGGGCCTGAACGGCGCTGGTAAATCTACGTTGCTACGTATTATGGCCGGTATCGACCAGGATTACATTGGTGAGGCCCGCCCCCAACCCGGCATCAACGTCGGCTACCTGCCCCAGGAACCGGAACTGGACGACGCCAAGACCGTCAAGGAAATCGTCGATGAGGCGGTCTCGGGCGTCCATGACGCACTGGCGGAGCTGGATCAGGTCTATGCCGCCTATGCCGAGCCGGATGCCGACTTTGATGCCCTCGCCAAGAAACAGGGCGAACTGGAAGCCTTTATACAGGCCTCCGACGGCCACGATATTGAGCGCAAGATGGAAGTGGCTGCCGATGCCCTTCGCCTGCCGGCCTGGGACGCCATGGTAAAAAACCTCTCCGGCGGTGAGCGCCGCCGCGTGGCGCTTTGCCGTCTGCTGCTGTCCAGCCCGGACATGCTGTTGCTGGACGAGCCCACCAACCACCTGGATGCCGAATCTGTAGCCTGGTTGGAACGCTTCCTGCACGACTACACCGGCACCGTGGTTGCCATCACCCACGACCGCTACTTCCTGGACAACGTGGCCGGCTGGATTCTGGAACTGGACCGCGGCCAGGGCATTCCGTTTGAGGGCAATTACAGCCAGTGGCTGGAAAACAAGGAAAAGCGCCTGGAAGTTGAAGCCAAACAGGAAGCGTCTCGCCAGAAGACCATCAAGCACGAGCTGGAATGGGTGCGCAGTAACGCCAAGGGCCGCCAGTCCAAGAGCAAGGCCCGCCTGGCCCGCTTCGAAGAAATGAGCTCCCAGGAATTCCAGAAGCGCAACGAAACTAACGAACTATACATCCCACCTGGCCCTCGCCTGGGTGACAAGGTGATTGAGATCGATGGCATCAGCAAGTCCTTCGATGACCGCCTGCTCTACGAAGACGTCTCGCTCAGCGTTCCTCCGGGAGCGATCGTTGGCATCATCGGCGGCAACGGCGCGGGCAAGTCCACGCTGTTCCGGATGATCGGCGACTACGACAAGCCCGATTCCGGCACCATCACAGTCGGTGAAACCGTAAAACTGGCCTACGTGGACCAGATGCGGGACCTGAACGGCGACAACACCGTCTGGGAAGAGCTCAGCGACGGCAACGATATTATCAAGATCGGTAACTACGAAACCCCGTCACGAGCCTATGTAGGTCGTTTCAACTTCAAGGGCTCCGACCAGCAGAAGCGTGTGGCCGACTTGTCGGGCGGTGAGCGCAACCGCCTGCACCTGGCGAAACTGCTCAAGGAAGGTGGCAACGTGCTGCTGTTGGACGAACCGACCAACGATCTCGACGTGGAAACCCTGCGTGCCCTGGAGGAAGCCCTGCTCAACTTCCCAGGCTCCGCTTTGGTGATCTCGCACGACCGCTGGTTCCTGGACCGTGTGGCCACTCACATCCTGGCGTTTGAGGACGACGGTGAAGTGGTCTACTTCGAAGGCAACTTCAGCGAATACGATGAGGATCACAAGAAGCGGAAGGGCGACTCTGCCATGGTGCCCCAGCGCATGAAGTATAAGAAGCTGGCCTGATGGCAAAAGCAAAAACCGCCTATGTTTGCTCCGAATGCGGCGCAGATTATTCAAAGTGGCAGGGGCAATGCACCGCCTGCCAGGCCTGGAATACGATCAGCGAGGTCCGCGGCATCAGTGGCGGCAACGCCAAGGGCGCCCGCGGCGCCCGCTTTGAAGGCTTTGCGGGCAGTCTCTCAGAGGTAAAAAGCCTTGACGACGTCAGCCTTGCCGAACAGCCGCGCATCAGCTCCGGCATGCAGGAGTTTGACCGCGTTCTGGGCGGCGGGCTTGTGGAAGGTTCCGCCATCCTGATGGGCGGCCATCCTGGCGCTGGCAAGAGCACCCTCTTGCTTCAGGCGGTCTGCCACCTGGCGTCCAGCGTTCCAGCCCTGTACGTCACAGGCGAGGAATCGCTGCAACAGGTCGCCATGCGCGCCAAGCGCCTGGGGCTGCCCACCAAAGACCTGAAGATGCTCTCGGAAACGAGTGTTGAGCGGGTCATGCAGGTTGCCGAGGCTGAAAAGCCGCGCATTCTGGTGGTGGACAGTATCCAGGTTATGCATGTCGCCGAGTCGGAATCCGCTCCGGGCAGCGTATCCCAGGTTCGCGAAAGCGCAGCCTATCTAACACGGTTTGCCAAGCAGACTGGCACCATTCTTTTCCTGGTGGGCCACGTTACCAAGGATGGCAGCCTGGCTGGGCCGAAAGTACTGGAGCATATGATCGACTGCTCCATCCTGCTGGAAGGCTCCAGCGATAGCCGTTACCGCACCCTGAGGGGCATCAAGAACCGCTTTGGCGCGGTTAACGAACTGGGCGTGTTTGCGATGCTGGAACAGGGCCTGAAGGAAGTGAAGAACCCCAGTGCCATCTTCCTGAACCGCGGCGAGGAGGCAGCTCCCGGCAGCGTGGTGATGGTGGTCTGGGAAGGCACTCGGCCTATGCTAGTGGAGATTCAGGCGCTGGTGGATATGGCCCAGGGGGGATATCCGAGACGCGTTGCTGTGGGCCTGGATCAGAACCGGCTGGCGATGCTGCTGGCGGTGCTGCATCGCCATGGTGGCATGCATGTGTCGGATCAGGATGTGTTTGTGAATGTGGTGGGCGGGGTAAAGGTTAACGAGACCAGTGCGGATTTGGCGCTGCTTGCGGCCATCGTGTCGTCCTTCCGCGACCGTGCCCTGCCTCAGGATCTGGTGATCTTCGGTGAGGTTGGCCTTTCTGGTGAGATTCGGCCGGTGCCCAGTGGCCAAGAGCGCATTTACGAAGCTGCCAAGCATGGGTTTACCCGCGCTTTGGTGCCTAAGTCTAATGCGCCTCGTAAGGCTATTGAGGGGATGAAGGTTATTCCCGTGACCAAGCTTAGTGATGCGTTGTCGGCTTTGGAGGAGCTTTGAGACTTGGTTTCTAGCCTGGTTTTTTGGTGCCGGGCAGGATTGGAAGGGCCTTTCCAAAAAACGCTTCAAGCACATCCATGTGCGCTTGGGCTCCGCCATCCATGGCTCCGCACATTTTTGGAAAGGCCCTTCCAATCCTGCCTACCAGCTTCGCAGTTACCTCCGGAAATCCCTAGCCTCAATCAATCAGATGTGCAAACTCCCTCTCCAATAACGCTTGGTCCCCCAGATTCAGTTCCACCAGGCGTTTTAGGTGGGTCGCACTTTCAAGATCGATATATTGGCATTTGAACCCCAACCGCTCTTCCTCAATGTGCCGTAACTCCACCGCCATCACGATCCCGGTTTCGTGATCGTCGAGATGGATGATCACTTCGCAAGGCTGCTTCAGCGGAACCCTCCACTCCAACGGCCGCTTTACCAGTACGCCCTTCAGTGAAATATCCAACACCTCACTCACCCACACTTCGTCCTGCCAATGCAGTTCGCATTCGGCATCGAAGGAGATTCTGTGGAAGCGGCGTTTTTCGGGGGCTTTGGTTGGCAAGGGTTACTCCTGTTGACCGGTCTCGTTTGTTATGACTATAGACCGCACAGAAGCTTCTATCTAGCGCTAACACCAAACAGAGGCTCTGCGGAGCGTTAACGCAGAAGCCGGACAGAGGGCGGTTGTTGGGGCTTTCCAAAACCGTGGAGCGCCAGGGATGGCGCGACCGAGCCCTACATGGACGTATTTACGGGCGTGTTTTGGAAAGCCCCAATAACCGCCCGCTACTCCCAACCATCAGTCTTGCAGGTGATACTCCGGACTCAGCTCAGTCACCGCACGGATAAACGCCCCGGCGTGCTCCGGATCAACGTCCGGGGTAATCCCGTGCCCGAGGTTGAAGATATGGCCCGGGCCGGTGCCGTAGCGGGACAGGATATCGGCCACTTCCTGGCGAATCCGCTCCGGCGGCGCGTAAAGCATGGCCGGGTCCATGTTGCCCTGCAGGGCAACATGATCGCCAATGCGAGCACGGGCTTTGCCGATATCCGTTGTCCAGTCCAGACCGACCGCGTCAGCACCGGATTCCGCTATCGACTCCAGCCACTGGCCGCCATTCTTTGTGAACAGGATAACGGGTACGCGACGCCCGTCGTTCTCTCGAATCAGGCCGGCGACGATTTTTTTCATGTAGTTGAGGGAAAACTCCTGATACGCCCAACTACTCAGCACGCCGCCCCAGGTATCGAAGATCTGGACCGCCTGGGCGCCGGCTCGAATCTGTCCGTTCAGGTAATCAATCACAGAATCCGCCAAATGGTCCAGCAACTGATGCATCACCTCCGGCTGGCCGTACATCAGCTTCTTGGCCTCGCGGAAGTCCTTGGAGGAACCACCTTCAATCATGTACGTGGCAAGCGTCCAGGGACTGCCAGAGAAGCCGATCAGCGGAACGCTGCCATTAAGTGCGCCACGGATGGTGGACACGGCATTCATCACGTAATCCAGGTCTACTTCCGCATTGATTTTGGGCAACGCGGCTACGTCGGCAGCGGAGCGGACAGTGTTACGGAATTTCGGGCCCTCGCCAGTTTCGAAGTACAGGCCAAGCCCCAGCGCATCAGGAATGGTGAGGATGTCTGAAAACAGGATGGCAGCGTCCAGCGGGAACCGCTCCAACGGCTGTAACGTCACTTCACAGGCCAGCGGTGTGTTTTTGCACAGACTGAGAAAGTCTCCGGCTTTGGCCCGAGTCGCTCGGTATTCCGGCAGGTATCGACCTGCCTGGCGCATCATCCACACTGGCGTGCGATCAACGGGCTGACGCATCAGCGCACGCAGGAAACGGTCATTTTTCAGCTCGGTCATAGCATTCCCAGTCTGCTGTCTGTCAAAGTTTAGGAGGGCAATGATACCCGGTTTGTGGCAATAAAAAAGGGCGGCCCGCCGTCCGCAAGCCGCCCTTCCAACCCGGATGAAACCGGGGGCTGTCAGATATCCAGGTAATCCATGATACCTTCCGCCGCCTGGCGACCCTCCCAGATAGCCGTTACGACCAGATCCGAACCACGGACCATATCGCCACCGGCAAATATCTTGGGATTGCTGGTCTGGAAGCCGAACTCCACTTCCTCCGGAGCACTGACACGGCCAGAGTCGTCGGTGTTTACCTTCAACTCGTCAAACCAGTCGGCCGGGCTCGGACGGAATCCGAAGGCCACCAGAACTGCATCGGCCGGAATCACTTCCTCACTGCCAGCGACCACTTCCGGGCGACGACGGCCGTTTTCGTCGGGCTCGCCGAGGCGAGTCTGAACCACCTTGACTCCCTCAACCCGGTCTTCGCCAATAATGGCGATCGGTTGACGGTTGAACATGAACTTAACGCCTTCTTCCTTGGCGTTGGACACTTCCCGGCGCGAGCCCGGCATGTTCTGTTCGTCACGACGGTAGGCACAGGTAACACTCGCTGCCTGTTGACGAATCGAGGTGCGGTTACAGTCCATGGCGGTATCGCCGCCGCCGAGCACAACCACTCGCTTGCCTTTCATATCGATAAAATCGTCGGCGTCTTTCTCAAACCCAAGACGACGATTCACATTCGAGACCAAGAAGGGCAGTGCATCATGAACGCCTGGCAGATCTTCGCCCGGGAAACCGCCTTTCATGTAGGTGTAGGTTCCCATCCCCATAAAGACAGCGTCGTACTCCTCGAGGATGTCGGCCATCATCACGTCCTTGCCCACCTCCGTGGACAGACGGAACTCCACTCCCATTTCCTCGAACACTTTGCGGCGACGGGTCATGACCGACTTCTCAAGCTTAAACTCGGGGATCCCGAAGGTCAGAAGGCCGCCAATTTCCGGGTAAATATCAAACACCACCGGCTTTACACCGTTGCGCACCAGGACGTCAGCACAGCCAAGGCCGGCCGGACCAGCACCGATCACTGCCACTTTTTTGTCGGTCCATTTGACGGCGGACATATCCGGCTTCCAGCCCAGAGCAAAGGCTGTATCGGTAATGTATTTTTCCACCGACCCGATGGTTACTGCGCCATAGCCGTCGTTCAGGGTACAGGCCCCTTCACACAGACGATCCTGGGGGCAAACGCGGCCACAGACTTCCGGCAGGGAGTTGGTCTGGTGACAGAGCTCAACTGCCCTCATGATGTTGCCTTCCGACACCAGCTTCAGCCAGTTCGGGATGTAGTTGTGTACCGGGCACTTCCACTCACAATACGGATTGCCGCATTCCAGGCAACGGTGCGATTGCGACGCGGCATTATCCTGGGTGAATGGATGGTAAATTTCACCAAACTCTTTTTTGCGCTTCTTTGCCGGTACTTTTTTCGGGTCGACACGCCCTACTTCGACAAACTGGAAGTCGTTACTCAGTCGTTCTTTCATTGTGACGCTCTCATCAGACTCAATTTCGACGCGGGCACTGCCTCTCCAGCAATGCCCTCTACCTGTTTCAACCGCCTTTACTCGGGACGCGCCCGGGTGCTGGCCAGCAGGCTGCGAAGGTTCGCCGCCTTGGGTTTGACCAGCCAGAAGCGGCCAATGTAGTCATCGAAATTGTCAAGAATATGCTCTGCCCACTCGCTCGCGGTTTCAGAAATATGCTCGCGGACCACACCGCGCAGGTGATTACGGTAGGACTCCATTTCCTCGCTGGATATCCGCTGAATCTCCACCAACTCATGGTTGTACTTGTCCACGAAGGTATTGTTCAAGTCCAGCACGTAGGCAAAACCACCCGTCATGCCAGCGCCGAAGTTGTGGCCGGTGCTGCCAAGAACTGTGACCAAACCACCCGTCATGTATTCGCAGCAGTGATCGCCCACACCTTCTATCACCGCATGGGCGCCGGAGTTACGAACACCGAAGCGTTCACCGGCGGTGCCAGCGGCAAACAGTTTGCCACCGGTTGCACCATAGAGGCAGGTGTTACCTACGATCGAGGTATCCTGGGTTTTAAAGTCGCTTCCGGACGGTGGCCGGATAACCAATTTGCCACCGGTCATGCCTTTGCCGACATAGTCGTTGGCATCGCCTTCCAGAAGCAGGTTGAGACCGCCCACGTTCCAGACACCGAAGCTCTGGCCGGCGGTGCCAGTCAGATCCAGAGTGATGGGCGCCGAGACCATGCCCTGATTGCCGTGCAACTGGGCAATCTCTCCGGACAGGCGAGCACCAATCGACCGGTCACAGTTGGTAACCCTGTAGGACCAGGTACCACCAGCCTTGCTGGCTATCGCATCCGCAGTGTCCTTCACCATCTGCTCGGCAAGCTTGCCTTCATCAAACGGATGATTGCGCTCCACCTGACAGGTGTTGGGCTTGTCTGCCGGAATGTGGTCGTTAGACAACAGACGCGTCAGATCCAGCTTCTTCTGGCGCGGAGTGTCGCCGGGCAGACGCTCCAGCAGATCAACACGCCCTACTAGTTCTTCCAGGTTGCGAACGCCCAGCTTGGCCATCCACTCTCGGGTCTCGGTCGCAACGAACCGGAAGAAGTTCATCGCCATTTCAACGGTGCCTTTGAAGTGTTCTTCCCGCAGGTGCTCGTTTTGGGTCGCGACGCCGGTGGCACAGTTGTTCAGGTGACAGATACGCAGATACTTACAACCCAGAGCCACCATTGGCGTGGTGCCGAAACCGAAGCTTTCAGCGCCCAGAATAGCGCCCTTGACCACATCCAGACCGGTCTTGATACCGCCGTCCGTCTGCAAGCGGATCTTGCCCCTCAGGTCATTAGCGCGCAGCGCTTGCTGGGTTTCACTCAGGCCCAGTTCCCAGGGCGAGCCGGCGTAACGGATGGAGGTTAACGGGCTGGCCGCTGTACCACCGTCGTAGCCGGAAACCGTGATCAGGTCCGCATAGGCTTTGGCCACACCAGCAGCGATGGTGCCTACACCAGGCTCCGACACCAGTTTTACAGACACCAGTGCGCTCGGGTTAACTTGCTTGAGATCGAAAATCAGCTGCGCCAGATCCTCGATCGAATAAATATCGTGGTGCGGTGGTGGCGAAATCAGCGTCACACCGGGCACTGAGTAGCGCAGGCGGGCAATCAGGTCATTGACCTTGCCACCGGGTAGCTGACCGCCCTCACCGGGCTTGGCACCCTGGGCCACCTTGATCTGCATGACATCGGCACTGCGCAGGTACTCAGCGGTGACGCCGAAGCGGCCAGACGCCACCTGTTTGATCTTGGAACGTTTCTCCGTGCCATAACGGGCCGGATCTTCCCCGCCTTCACCGGAGTTGGAACGACCACCCAAGGTGTTCATTGCTACCGCCAGGGCTTCGTGAGCCTCCGGAGACAACGCACCCAAGGACATGGCCGCCGAGTCGAAGCGCGGGAAGATATTCTCCACTGGCTCCACCTCGGACAGATCAATCGCCTTGATATCCTTGCGGAACCCAAGAAGGTCCCTAAGCGTGGACACCGGGCGCTCGTTTACCAGCCCGGCGTACTCCATGTACTGCCCGTAATCACCACTGGTCACGGCTTCCTGGAGCTTACCCACTACATCCGGGTTGAAAGCGTGGTACTCCTGACCGTGGACATACTTCAACAGGCCACCCTGGGTGATGGGCTTGCGATGCTTCCAGGCCACCGCCGCCAGCTGTTCCTGATCCTGCTGGAAATCAAAGAAACCGGCGCCCTGGATACGGCTGGGAACACCTTTGAAACACAGGTCCACCACATCATCTGCCAGGCCAATCGCCTCAAATAGCTGCGCCCCCCGGTAGGAGGTGATGGTGGAGATCCCCATCTTGGACAGGATCTTCAGCAGGCCCTTGTTGACACCCTTGCGATAGTTGTTCTTCGCATCAATGGGGTCCATCATCAGTTCGCCGGTGCGAATCAGGTCGTTAAGCACCTGGTAGGCCAGGTACGGATAGACCGCCGTAGCGCCAAAGCCAAACAACACAGCAAACTGGTGCGGGTCGCGGGCCCAACCGGTTTCAACCAGGATGTTGGAGTCACACCGGAGGCCTTTCTTGACCAGGTGATGGTGAACGGCGCCCGTTGCCATCATGGCATTGACCGGCAGCTCACCCTCTTTCAGATCCTTGTCGGTCAGGATCAGGATCACCTTGCCGTTGCGGACTGCCTGCTCAGCCTCGTCGCACACGTTACGCACAGCCTGCTCAAGCCCCATTTCCGGGCTGTAGCTCATGTTGATCCGAGCAACTTCGAATCCGGGCCGATCATTGTTGGCGATCTTCAGGTACTTGGCCGGCGAGAGCACCGGCGTTGTCAGGATGATGCGGTTAGCGTGCTCCGGCGTTTCCTCGAACACGTTACGCTCCGCGCCAATACACGTCTCCAGGGACATCACGATGGACTCCCGAAGCGGATCGATGGCCGGGTTGGTCACCTGGGCAAATTTCTGACGGAAGTAGTCAGCCACGTGCCTGGCACGGCTCGAGAGCACGGCCATGGGCGTATCGTCCCCCATCGACCCTACTGCTTCCTGGCCGTTCTCAGCCAGAGGGCGCAGAACCTGGTCACGCTCCTCGTAGGAGACCATGAACATTTTCTGGTGTATATGGAGCTCGTCGGACTGCATCAGCTTGAAGTCAGGTGTGTCCTGATTCAGCGTGGTTTCAACCCGCAGGGAGTTCTCCCGCAGCCAGCGCTTGTAGGGCTGGGCCGACTTCAGGCGATTATCCACGTCTTTCGTATGCAGGACTTCGCCGGACTCGGTATCAATAGCAAGCATTTGCCCCGGACCGACACGTCCCTTGGCCACCACGTCTTCGGGCTTATAGTCGTAAGTGCCGATCTCGGACGCCAGGGTAATGAAGTCGTCTTTGGTGATTACCCAACGAGCCGGGCGAAGTCCGTTCCGATCCAGCATACAGACGGCGTAGCGACCGTCGGAGAGAACCAGGCCGGCTGGCCCATCCCACGGTTCCATATGCATGGAGTTGTACTCATAGAATGCCCGCAACTCGGAATCCATGGTATCCACATTCTGCCAGGCAGGCGGGATCATCATTCTCACGGCACGGAACAGGTCGACACCACCGGCCAGCAGTACTTCCAGCATATTGTCCATGCTGGAGGAATCTGAGCCCGTCAGGTTAACCAGCGGCTGCAGCGTCTGTAGGTCCGGCAATTCCGGTGCGCTGAATTTGGCGGCACGGGCAATCGCCCAGTTACGGTTGCCGTCAACGGTATTGATCTCGCCATTGTGGGCGAGATAGCGGAACGGCTGCGCCAGCGGCCAACGCGGCATGGTGTTTGTGGAAAAGCGCTGGTGGAAGACACAGATAGCGGTCTGCAGGTCCGGATCGCCCAGATCCTTGTAGAAGTTCGCCAGGTCCGCCGGCATCATCAGGCCCTTGTAGGCCAATGTTCGGTGAGACAGGCTACAGATATAGAATTCGGAGTCATCGGCCATGTCCCGCTCAGCGTGGCGGCGCCCAACAAACAGCGAGATGGCGAATTCCTGCTCGGTTTTACCGGCGGGAACCACAAACACCTGCTCAATCCAGGGCAAACAGTCGAGCGCCATCGGCCCAAGGCAGCTGTCGTCCGTTGGCACCTTCCGCCAACCCATGATTTCCAGGCCCTGCTCTGCGAGGCGCTTTTCCAAGGCAGCACGGCCGGCAGCGGCCTTGTTCTCGTCCGGGTTAAGGAATACCTGGCCCACAGCGAACAGCTCTTCAGGCTCCTTGCCAAATTCCGCTTTGGCGGCCTTGCGCAAAAAGGCATCCGGGCTCTGGATCAGGAGGCCACAACCATCGCCGGTCTTTCCGTCTGCAGCGATACCACCACGGTGGGTCATGCAGGTCAGTGACTCGATGGCAGTTTGCAACAACTTGTGGCTGGCCTCGCCCTTCATATGGGCGATCAGACCGAAGCCGCAGTTGTCCCTGAATTCGTCGGGATGATACAAACCTGTCATCATAAGCGTTCTCTCGCGTAGAAATGCTTTTCAATCAAAGGGTTATTTGCATACAGACAATAAACTCACCCTTCGACACTGAAAATGGGGGCTGGCTATTTTACACGCGTAGAAATACGTACTCAAACCAAAGCGTTTTTATTTTAGGGGGCAAGCACGTTCAATACGAATGCTGCGCCAGACAGCGCACACCATAAAACAGAGAGTCAGGTTATTGTTTTTATAGAATAAAGCACGAAAAAAGGCAGGCACAGAAAATCAGAAATCGCGTGATTGCCTGATCCAGGGAGACTGGTCCCGCAAGGCCTGGGGAAGACGCTCAACTGCTTTTCGGGCCTCATCACGCGAGGAAAACTCGCCGTAGAAGCCAACAAACCAGTCCTGCCCCTGCCTTTGGGTCTGGGTGTAGAGTATACCGGAAATGGATTCGTACTGATCCATCAGATTCAGCACCGTTTGTTCCTGATTCCCAGCAATTAACTGAACTGTCCAGCCTTCACGCGCCCTTACGCTCTCAAGATCCACAAATGCAGATGGACGGGAGGGAGAGAAACCGGTCTCTGGCTCTGGCTCTGGCTCTGGCTCTGGCTCTGGCTCTGGCT